>CABVAS010000126.1 GCA_902496375.1 uncultured Collinsella sp. | reverse complement strand
GATCGCACCAACAGCGCTGCAAAAGAACAGGCGCCCACGCGCCCCAAATCTCGCTATATCCCCGCCCTCGACGGCCTGCGCACGCTTGCCGTCGTCGCAGTGGTGCTCTATCACCTCAACCTCACGTGGGCTCAGGGCGGCCTGCTCGGCGTCACGATCTTCTTTGTGCTTTCGGGCTATCTGATCACGCGCTTGCTGCTCAACGAAGTCGCTAAGACCGGCCGCATCGACCTCAAGAGCTTCTGGATCCGCCGCATCCGTCGCCTGGTCCCCGCCGTGGTGACCGTCGTGGTGGTGACCTGTGCTCTGTGCACCGTCTTCAACCACGTGATGCTCACCAAGATGCGCCCCGACATCCTGCCGTCGCTGTTGTTCTTCAACAACTGGTGGCAGATTGCCCAAAACGTCTCGTACTTCAATGCTCTGGGCGACCCCTCGCCGCTCACGCACTTTTGGTCGCTTGCCATCGAGGAACAGTTCTACCTGATTTGGCCGCCACTGCTGTTTGCCATGGTATCCATGCATGTGAGCAAACCCAACACGCGCCGCGTGGTTCTGGGCCTTGCCGCGGTATCCGCCCTCGCCATGATGGTGCTTTACAACCCTGCCGCCGACCCCAGCCGCGTGTACTACGGCACCGACACCCGCGTGTTCTCGCTGCTGCTGGGCGCCTGGATGGCCTTTATCCCCGATCGCGACCTGGCGCCGGTGCGTCTCGCTCGTCGTTTGGGGCTCAATCGCCTAGCTGGCGCCGCCAAGCACGGCAAGAACGCCGAGGGCAAGCCTGGCGAGAAGGCCGACGAATCAGCCGAGGCCGCCCCGGCACAGCCGAGCGCCCTCGTGCGCTTTTGGTCCTCGCCCGCATCCATCGATGTGTTGGGCGTCGTGGGTCTGGTTGGCCTTGCCGCCATGGTCGCGCTCACCAACGGCTACACCGCCTTCCAGTATCGCGGAGGCACACTGCTGTGCTCGATCCTCACGCTCATGGTCATCGCGGCCTGCGTGCAGCCCCAGGGAATGGTTGCCCGCGCGCTGTCCGCCGAGCCGCTCGTGTGGGTTGGCAAGCGCTCATACAGCATCTACCTGTGGCACTATCCGCTGCTGTTGCTTATGAACCCGGTCGCCAACATCAACGATACACCGTGGTGGCAGTACATTTTGCAGGTGCTGTTGGTGGTCGCCGTGGCCGAATGCTCATATCGCTTTATCGAGACGCCGTTTAGAAAGGGCGCCTTTGGGCGCACCGTATCCGAGTTCCGCGACGGCACCGCCACGCCCGCCAACTGGGTGCGCGCGCACGTCCCTGCCTGTGCAGCCTGCGCTGTCGTGTTGGTCGTTGCACTGGGCGGCCTGATCTTTGTGCCCGAGACGTCTGCGCTGAGCGGCGAGGGCGCCGAAGTTCTGAACAAGGAAGCCAAGAACGCCGCACCCACCGACCAGCAGGCGGCCGACGACACCGACAAGGACAACGACGGCTTCCCCGACGGCTCCTACGACCTGTTGATGATCGGTGACTCCGTGTCGCTGCGCGCCGTTGATTCCTTTGACGGCGTGTTCCCGCACAGCCATATCGATGCCGAAAAGGGCCGCCAGTTCGATGCGGGCCGTGCGACATTTGAGGGCTATCTTCAACAGAACCTTGCCGGCAAGATCGTGGTCTTTGCGCTGGGCACCAACGGCTTGGTAACCGACGACCAAATCGACGCCATCATGGCCGATGCAGGAGATAAGCGTATTGTGGTGTTTGTGAACACGCGCAGCCCGCAGCCGTGGGTTGGCTCTACCAACCAGGCCATCGCCAACGCCGCTACGCGCTACAAGAACGTACGCGTTATCGACTGGTACGGATACAGTGCCAACCGCAACGACCTGTTCGATGGCGATGGTACGCATCTATCGACCACTGGCGTGACTGAGTACCTCAACTTGATCCACGATGCCGTCAAGAAGGACCTGCCCGTGCATCCCGAGGATCACGTCAACGATTCGCAGCCGGCAGCCGTCAAGTCTGCCACCGACGCACTCGTCAATGCGCTCGCTCTCAAGCCGCACAAGCTGGGCACCGACAAGTAACCTGCAGCGCAAACTTCCCACATCCGGAGGGGGTGTCTGCCACGGCAGACACCCCCTCCGGCAGTTAGGGACACTCCTGGCGCAGCCAATGAAGACCTCTACGGATGAATTCCAGGCCGCTCCGTCGCTCCAGACATCGTTTCCGCGCCTCGTGCCTGCCCCAAACAAACAAAACAAGCCCTTTTCGCCGCACCCTCAAAGGTCTGTGGGCAAAAAAGGGCAAATATGAGTACTGTTACCATTTTAGTAGCAGGCAAAACCACCCAAAATGACGTCCGAGCGACCCCTACAACCCCCTAAAGCAGCCAACCTGACTGGTTTAAGGCGTATTGGAGCCAATTTTAATGAACATACTAAAGGCTATGTTCATTATCTTTTAGGATGTAAATGCTATTCACTTAGCAACAGTACTCATATTTGGCATTTTTTGTCCATTGCTATATAACTAACACCCTATAGCAAACAAAAAACAGGCCGCAGCCCATCGCTGCGGCCTGTTCGGAAGCAAAAGTGGGCGTTAAGCGCTGTAGCCCATCGCCTGCAGAACAAACATGACGACCGTGAGCACCGTAATCACACCGATAGTCGCCCAAGTGAGCACATTCCACACGCGGCCGTTGCGGTTGGCGCCCATAATGTGACGGTCGGCGGCGATAACCACCTGGAACACCAGAACCACGGGCAGTAGCACGCCATTGATGACCTGCGAGGTCATCATAATCTGGAACAGATCGACGCCGGGCATAAGCACCAGCACGGCAGAGATACCGATGATGGCCGTAATGATGCCGCGATAGACCGGGGCCTCGTCCCAGCTGCGGTCGGCACCGCGCTCCCAGCCAAATGCCTCGCAGATAGCGCTCGACGTAACGCCCGGCAGCACGCAGGCAGCCAAGAAGCTCGCCGCGACCAGGCCCGAGGCAAACAGTACCGTGGACCACTGACCCGCAATAGGCTCCAGCGCACGGGCAGCATCGGCAGCATCGCTAATCTGAATGCCCGCCGGGAACAACACCGTACCGGTCGTGATGATAATAAAGCCGGCAATGACATCGGCGGCAAGCGAGCCGCTCACGGTATCGATGCGCTGCAGCACGATATCGTCCTCGCCCGCGTTCTTATCGACCACGTTGTTCTGCGCCAAGAAAATCATCCACGGCGCGATGGTGGTACCGATCGTTGCGACCACGAGCGACACGTAGCTGGGGTCATTTTGAATGTTAGGCACGACCAGGTCGACCGCGACCTCACCCCAGTTGGGGCCAGCCATAAACGCGGCGACAATATAGGTCACGAACACGCAGCTCACCAGCAGCAGAATCTTCTCGATGCGCTGGAAGCTGCCCGACATGGTAAGCATCCACACCAGCAGCGCCACCAGCGGCACCGAAATGCTCGCCGGCACGCCAAAGAGGGCAAGGCCGCTGGCGATGCCCGCAAACTCCGAAATGGTAACAGCCGTGTTGGCGATCAACAGCGCCGCCATAGCAAGTACACTCTTGCGCACGCCAAAGCGCTCGCGAATGAGCGATGCCAGGCCCTTGCCCGTAACGCAGCCGCAGCGCGCCGCGGTCTCCTGCGTCACGATGAGCAGCACAGTCATGACGGGAAGCATCCAGAGCATCTTGTAGCCATAGCTGGCGCCCGCGCTGGAATACGTTGCAATGCCGCCGGCGTCATTGCCCGAAAGCGCCGCCAACAGACCGGGACCCATAGCGCCAAAGATGGCCGCGATGGTCAACTTTTGCTTGGTGCCCGACTTTTGCTTGGTATTTTGCACGCGACCACCTAACCCATGACCGACATGGTGAGCAGCACCGCAGCGGCGCAGTACGCTACGCACGAGATCATGACGGCAATAACGTTCATGGCAGTGCCCGACGTGTTGAGGTCATGCTCGTCACGCCAGAACAGCACCATCAGGTAAATCACGGCGCTCATGTTGCCAACCAGGCAAATGATGGCGGCGATATTAAAGCACCCGGTAAAGAGCTGTTCCTCAAACATGGGCGCATCGGGGAACGCAGCGGTGCGCACCAGCTGGGCGCACAGGTAGGTCACGAGTGACAGAATCAGGCCCATGCCCGTGCTCTGGAAGAAGAACCCCAGATACGGCTTGGGCTCGTCGTCGTGACCGTCATACTCCAGGAAGTAGTTCTTGACGAACGACACCATGCGCGAGGCCGCCAGCAGCACGAGTGGCATGGCGCACATGGGGAACACCACCAGATGCGCGGAGCCGAGCGCCGTCCCCAGCACGGTCGCCATGATGCACGAGGCAATGCCCCACACGACAACCCAGTACTGGCGATGCACAAACCAGCTGAGCACGTTCGTCGAGTCGTCCGACGCGCTATCGCCCGAGCCGACACCGGCGATCTGCAGGTCCTCCTGGTGCTCCTCGGCGATAACGTCCATGGCGTCGTCGAAGGTTACGATACCCAGGATATGACGGTTCTCGTCGCAGACAGGGATGGCAACCAGGTCGTACTTGGTCATCTCGTCCGTCACGTCTTCCTGGTCCTCGTCGGGCGACACATAGACCAGGTCGCGATAGGCCAGCTGACCCAGCGTGGCGTCGCGGTCGGCTACGATCAGCGTGCGCAGCGAAAGCACGCCGGTGAGCATGCCGCTCGGATCCTCGGTATAGACGTAGTAGACGCTCTCGAAGTCCTCGTCGAGCTCGCGAATCGCCTCGATGGCGTCACCGACCGTTGCCGTGGCGGGCAGGGAGACAAACTCCGAGGTCATGATGCGGCCGGCGGTGTTGTCCTCATACCCCAGCAGGTTACGAATCGCCTTCTCCTCCTTGACGCCCATCAGGCGCAGGAGCTTCTCGGCCTTCTCGTAATCGAGCTCGTCGATCAGATCGGCTGCATCGTCCGGGTCCATCATGGCTAGCATCGACGATGCGTCGGTGTCGGACAGACCCTCGAGCATCTCGGTCATGAGCTCGTCGTCATCGAACTCCGAGATGGCCTCGGCGGCCTGGGCAGTATCGAGCTGCGCAAACACCTGCGCACGCAGGCGCGGGTCGAGCTG
>CABVAS010000125.1 GCA_902496375.1 uncultured Collinsella sp. | reverse complement strand
TGGTGCGCCGTCGCTCATCACGCGCATCACCAACGACGTCAACCAGGTGCAGCTTGCCGTGGCGCTGGGCGTGCGCATGCTCATCCGCTGGCCCTTCTTGGCGGTGGGCTCTATGTGCGCGGCCCTTGCCATCGACCTTAAGCTCGGCATGATCTTTTTGATTTGCACGCCCGCCATTGGCCTGGTGTTTTGGTTTGTCATGGCGCGCTGCATTCCCTACTACAAGCAGCTGCAGGCAAAGCTCGACCGCATCGCGCTTATCTGCCGCGAGGGCCTTTCGGGCGCCCGCGTGGTTCGCGCCTTCGTGCGCGAAGATCACGAGCGCGAGCGCTTTGCGCAGGCCGCCGACGACCAGGCCAATACTGCCATCGCGGTGGGCAAGCTCTCGTCGATTCTCAACCCCGTCACGTTTTTGGTGATGAACCTGGGCGTGTGCGCCATCCTGTGGGTGGGCGGCATCCAGGTCAGCGTGGGTGAGCTCACGCAGGGCCAGGTCATGGCGTTTGTGAACTACATGACGCAGACCCTGACCTCCATCGTGTACGTCGCCAACCTGGTCGTGGTCTTTACCAAGGCGAGCGCCAGCGCGTCGCGCATCAATGAGGTGCTCAACTGCGAGCCGAGCATCACCGACGAGGGCAACCAGCCGGTCGCGCTGCCCGAGCCGAGCGAACTGGCGGGTGGTGCTGCTCCAGTCCCCGCACTGAGCTTTGACCATGCGAGCTTTTCGTTTGGCGCGGGCGCGGCAAATGCCGTGAGCGATGTGACCCTGAAGCTGCCGCTGGGCAAAACGCTCGGCATTATCGGCGGTACAGGCAGCGGTAAGTCCACGCTTGTCTCGCTTATCCCGCGCCTGTACGACGCGAGCGCCGGCAGCGTGTGCGTGATGGGCGCCGACGTGCGCGCTTGGCCACTCGACCAGCTGCGCCATGCGGTCGCGACCGTTCCGCAACGTGCGTCGCTGGTGAGTGGCACGATCCGCAGCAACCTGACCTGGCGCGACGGGGCGGCAACCGACGAGGATCTTTGGGCGGCGCTCGATATGGCGCAGGCCAGCGAGTTCGTGCGCAACAAGCCGCAGGGGCTCGACGCCCCGGTCGAGGCGGGCGGCAAGAATTTTAGCGGTGGCCAGCGTCAGCGTCTGACTATCGCGCGCGCCTTGGTGGGCTCGCCGCAGGTTCTGATCATGGACGATTCTGCCTCGGCGCTCGACTTTAAGACCGACGCGGCGCTTCGTCATGCCATTCGCGAGCGCAGCATGCGCGGTGCCGCCGAGGGCGGGCTGCCGCTGACAACCGTGATCGTAAGCCAGCGCGTCTCGACCGTGCGCGACGCCGACATGATCTGCGTGCTCGACCACGGCTCGGTTGCGGGCCTGGGCACGCACGATGAGCTCTACACGACCTGCCAGCTCTACCGCGAGATTTGCCAGTCGCAGCTTCGCCGCGAGGAGCTCGAGGGTCAGCAGGGGAGTACGGCGCCCGCGCCCGCCCCAGGTGCCCCGACCGTCCCCACATCCGTCTGCGCAAAGGAGGGCTGCTAAATGAATCCGTACACTTCCTCCGGTTCGGTCGCCACGATGACGGCCAACGTGTCCGGCAACGATAGCCTCAACGACCTGGGAGACGGTCCGCGCCAGCCCGGCGATCCCGAGCGCTATCCCGTGGGTGCGGTGACCCGCCGCCTGCTGGGCTATGTCCGTCCGCACCGCGTCTCGTTTGCGGCATCGTTTTTGAGTGCTGCCGTCTCGGTGATTCTGCAGCTCTACACGCCCATTCTCATTGGCGAGGGCATCGACCTTATCGTCGCCGCCGGGCAGGTGGACTTCGATGCGCTGCTGCCGCTCGTTACCAAGCTCGCGATTGTCGTCGTAGGTGCTGCGGCCTTCCAGTGGCTGCAGGGCTATTGCGTCAACCGCCTGTCCTACGAAACGGTGCGCGACATGCGCGTGGAGGCGAGCGATAAGCTCAGCCGCATGCCGCTCAGCTTTATCGACAGCCACGCCCACGGCGACCTTATGAGCCGCGTGGTCAACGACGTCGACCAGGTGGGCGACGGTCTGCTGCAGGGCTTCACGCAGCTCTTCACCGGTGTTATTACCATCGTTGGCACGCTCGCGTTTATGCTTTCCATCAACCTGACCATGACGCTCGTGGTGGTGCTCGTCACGCCGCTCTCCATCTTTGCGGCCAGCGCCATCGCCAAGCTTTCCAACAAAAGCTTTACGGCGCAGCAGCGTATTCAGGGTCAGCTTGGTGGCCATATCGAGGAGTACGTGGGCGAGCAGAAGCTTGTCGACGCCTTTGCCTATGGCTCGAACGCTCAGCAACGCTTCGATGCCCTCAATGCCGAGCTCTACACCGCGGGCGAGCGCGCGCAGTTTATGGGTTCGCTCTCCAACCCCGGTACGCGTTTTATCAATAACATCATCTATGCCGTGGTCGCTGTGATCGGCTGCGTGGGCGTTATCACGGGCGTGCCCGCGGCGCTTACGGTGGGCGGCGTTCAGATCTTTCTATCCTATGCTAACCAGTACACCAAGCCATTCAACGAGGTCACCAACGTCATTACGCAAATCCAGACGGCGTATGCCTCGGCGCGCCGCATGTTCGCGTTGCTCGATGCACGCGAGCAGGAGCCCGACGCTGTGGATGCCATTGAGCTCGCCGCCCCGAAGGGCGAGGTTTCGTTTGAGCATGTGGACTTTAGCTATGTGCCCGACCGCAAGCTGCTGCAGGATATCTGCATCGAGGCCAAGCCCGGCATGCGTTTTGCCCTGGTCGGCCCCACGGGCTGCGGAAAGACAACGCTCATCAATTTGCTGCTGCGGTTTTACGATATCGATGCCGGACGCATCATGGTCGATGGCCGGTCTTCGCGTGACTACACGCGCGCAAGCCTGCGCCGCGCCTTTGGCATGGTGCTGCAGGACACATGGCTGTTCGAGGGCACGGTGGCGGACAACATCGCTTACGGTTGCCCGGGAGCCACGCGCGAGCAGGTTATCGAAGCTGCCAAGCGTGCTCATGCGCATAAGTTTATCGTGCAGCTGCCAGGCGGCTACGATACGGTGATCGGCGAGGACGGCGGCACGTTTAGCCAGGGTCAAAAACAGCTGCTGTGCATCGCGCGCGTCATGCTCACCGATCCGGCGATTCTGCTGCTGGACGAGGCAACGTCGAGCATCGATACGCGTACCGAGCTGCAGGTGCAGGCGGCATTCGACGAGCTCATGGCTGGCCGCACAAGCTTTGTTGTGGCGCACCGCCTGAGCACCATCCGCAACGCCGACTGCATTCTGGTGATGCGCGACGGCCAGATTATCGAGCGCGGCACGCACGACGAGCTGCTAGTGGCAGGCGGCTTCTACGCCGAACTCTACCGCAGCCAATTTGCCCAGTAGGGGTTACCGATTAGCGGCAGATGGTTTACATCTGCGTTGTTAGTACTAAGATATTCATCTAATAAATTGCATTAGTGGCTTTAGTTTTGGGGGATACGAGGCAACGTGACTATGACGTGCTCTTTGGTGGTTAACAGCAAGAGCGGTAATACCAGGATGGTTTCGGGCGCGATCAAGCGCGCTCTGCAGGCTGCGGGCGTTGAGTTTGTCCATGCCGCGGCGTTGAGCGACGATGCGGATGCAGATCAGGTTGCGCTCGAGGCGCAGGGTGCTTGCGTTGCCGATACGGTGCTCGTTGGCTTTTGGTGCGACAAGGGCGCATGCACGCCTTCGGTCGCGGCGTTGCTCTCCGCCTTGCACGGCAAGCGCGTCTTTCTGTTTGGCACCTGCGGTTTTGGTGCAGATCAGAGCTATTACCAGCAGATTATCGATCGTGTGACCTCCAATTTGGCCGATGATGCCGAGCTGGTGGGCTGGGCAATGTGCCAGGGCAAGATGGGCCCCGCGGTCAAACAGCGCTACGAGGCCATGCTCGAGCAAGATCCCGACAACGCCCGCTTTAGAATGCTGCTCGACAACTGGGTTGCCGCAAAGGATCACCCCACCAAGGATGATCTGGATTACATGGCTGCAGCCGCCAAAAAGGCCGTGCTGGGAGAGTAGCTTCGCCGTTCGCGGTCCTTCGTGCAAAGCAATACAAATGTGAAAGCCTCGATATTCTCGAGGCTTTTTTCTTGCCACTTGTGGGCGCAACCGTGGCAAGCGTTTGGGGTGACATTTTCCATCACCCCGATGACGAGGCCGTTCTGGACAACACGCTCGCATGCGTTCGCTGGATGTATTCAGAGTGGGACGGGGTTTCCGGATGGATGGGATTTCCAGAAGGTATGGGCTGAGGGCTACGCGGGGTAGCCGTAGAGGCATGAATAAGGGGGTTGAAAATAAACGATACTAAATGCAGTATAAATTTAATGTGGGGGGGGGTACGATATCTGAGCCGTACAAAATATTAGACCCTCTATTGAGAAGTTGTGTAGGGGTTAGCCGCAGGCGTTGGATAAAGCAGACAAGTGCGGGGACAAATAACCACTTACGGCAAAAATAGTAGCATTTGGCGGAAAGACGTTGATAAAAACGCGGAAGTAGCTACGGTGATTGTTAGAAATAGATTTCAGATTGGCTTTTTCGAACTCATCTATTAAACGTCTTAGAAAAGCGGCTAATCCTTGATGGGATCGAATATGGCCTCGATGGGGATGAAATAATCACGTTGGCAGCGCGCGGATTCAGACGATTTATTTCACTTCTTAGTGGCATGGCGCTCGCGCTTGTCATAGCCCTTGCCGTCGTTTCTTTCGCTCCCCGTGCATTTGGTTACATGCCCTTCGCCGTGCTCTCGGGCTCTATGGAACCCGAGCTCCCCGTCGGCTCCATGGTGTTTGTTCACCAGGTTGACCCAACGAATATTGCCGTGGGCGACAGTGCAACTTTTTACCGATCGGACGGCGCTGTGGTGACTCACCAGGTGTACGAGGTCGACCCTGTGGCGCAGACGATCAGCACGCAGGGAATCGCAAACAAAAATGCAGATGGAATCATCATGCACGACGCCGAGCAGACGCCTTTTTCACGCGTGATCGGCGTCGTCTCTTTTTGTGTCCCTTACCTGGGCTTCGTTAATGCATATTGCACGACGATGCCCGGTTTGCTTGTTGTGGTGGCCGTTCTGGCGCTGCTAGTCGCGGCGTCGATTGTGCTCGATCGGATGG
>CABVAS010000124.1 GCA_902496375.1 uncultured Collinsella sp. | reverse complement strand
TATGGACGGTGCGGTTTCGCTGCAGAACCGCCAGCCCGCCGCCTGCCAGCCCGCCGCCCTCGTTACGTTTTCGCTGCATTTAGGTAAAGCGCCTGCTCCAAGCGGCGTTGCCTTGTATACTAGAGCGGTTTATCTGTTATGCGGAAGGGAGCGCCTATGGCACTCAGCGAGAAAGACGTGCGCGGCATCGCCGAGTACGCAAAAATCGCACTGACCGATGACGAGCTCACCCAGATGACGTCCTACATGAACGACGCCGTCCAGATGCTCGAGCCCGTCTTGCAATATGACTTGCCCGACGTGGAGCCCACGTTCCATCCCATCGGAAGCCTGTCCAACGTGATGGGCGACGACCTGCGCGAGCCCGAGCGCGATCTGCCGCTCGACGTCGCGCTCGAAAACGCCGGCAGCGCGCGCGACCGCTACTTCCGCGTGCCGTCCATTTTGGGAGAGGGGGAGAGCGAGTAATGGCGCAGAGCTTCGATTCCCTTACCGCCGCCCAGATCGCCGCGGGCGTTGCCGCCGGCGACTTTACCGCTACCGAGGTGGCCCAGGCCTCCCTTGCCGCCATCGAGGCGCGCGAGGGCGGGGTCCAGGCATTCCTGCAGGTGGCGCCCGAGCTTGCGCTCGAGGCCGCCGCGCGCGTGGATGCCGACCGTGCCGCAGGCAAGCCGCTGCCCCCGCTCGCGGGCGTGCCGCTGGCCATTAAGGACAACATGAACCTCGTGGGCACGCGCACCACCTGCGCTTCCCGCATGCTCGGGGACTACCAGAGCGTCTACACCGCCACCTGCGTCCAGCGCATGCTCGACGCCGGCTGCCTGCCCATGGGCAAGGCCAACATGGACGAGTTCGCCTTTGGCAGCTCCACCGAGAGCTCGGCGTTCCACCGCACCAACAACCCTTGGGATACCGAGCGCGTGCCCGGCGGCTCCTCGGGCGGCTCCGCTGCCGCCGTCGCCGCGGGCGAGGTCGCGCTCTCGCTGGGCTCGGACACCGGCGGCTCCATTCGCCAGCCGGCGTCGCTGTGCGGCGTGGTGGGCTTTAAGCCCACGTATGGCGCCGTGAGCCGTTACGGCGTGGTTGCCTTTGGCTCGTCGCTCGACCAGGTGGGCCCCTTTGGCCGCACGGTCGAGGATGTCGCGCTGGCCATGAACGCGCTTACCGGCGCGGGCCACGATCCGTACGACTGCACCAGCCAGGATTGCGCCGTCGACTTTACCGAGCATCTCAACGACAGCATCGAGGGCAAGCGCGTGGGCATTATCCCTGCGTTTATGGAGGCCGAGGGCCTGACGCCCGAGGTCAAGGCCGCTGTTCAGCGCGCCGCCCAAGAGCTGCAGAACCAGGGCGCCGAGCTGGTCGAGGTCGACCTTCCGCACCTGGACGCCGCCATCGCCGCCTACTACGTCATCGGCCCGGCCGAGGCGTTCTCCAACTTGGCCCGCTTCGACGGCATTCGCTACGGCTATCAGGAGGAGGGCTGCGCCAACCTGTCCGACCAGAGCTCGCTTTCGCGCGCCCACGGCTTTGGCGCCGAGGCCAAGCGCCGTCAGATGCTCGGCGCCTACCTGCTGAGCTCGGGCGTGTACGACAAGTACTACTACGCTGCGCAAAAGGCCCGCACGCTCATCACGCAGGACTACGACGCCGCGTATGCCAAGGTGGACACCATCCTCATGCCCGCCTCGCCGCGCACGGCCTTTAAGTTTGGCGAGATCAGCGACCCCACGCAGATGTATCTCTCCGACCTGTACACCATTTCGCTCAACATTTGCGGCAACGGTGGTATCTCGGTGCCGCTGGGCCTGGGCGAGGATACTCAGTTGCCCGTTTCTGCCCAGCTGGTGGGTCCGGCCTTTAAGGACCGTCAGCTGCTCACGTTTGCCCGCGCCCTGGAGCGCGGCTTTGCCGATGCCGCCACGGGTGCGCCCGCGCTTTCTGTCGCGCCCGATTTTGCCGGGAAGGGAGGCGAGCTGTAATGAAGGAGCTTTCCGAGGTCCTGCAGGATTGGGAGGCCGTGATCGGCCTGGAGATCCATACCGAGCTCACCGCACTCGATACCAAGATGTTCTGCAACTGCAAGCTCAGCCACGATGACGAGCCCAACGCCAACGTGTGCCCGGTGTGCCTGGGCCTGCCCGGCGCCCTGCCGGTGCCCAACAAGCGCGCCATCGAGAGCATCGTCAAGGCCGGTCTCGCCACCAACTGCGAGATCCAGCGTCACTCGATGTTCTACCGCAAGCACTACTTCTATCCCGACATGGCCAAGAACTTCCAGACCACGCAGGGTCCGGTCGCCTTTGCCATGTACGGTCACCTTGATCTGGATGTGACCGGTCGCGGTGCCGCCGAGCGCCCCGACTGCGCGTTTGGCGAGGCCGAGGCTCAGAGCCTGGCGAGCGCCTCGGCCAACGCCGAGGGCCTGTCCACGTCCATGACGTCGACCATGCGCGAGGGCAATCAGCGCGCCGGCCATCTGGCCAGCTATGACGCGTCCAACCTGCAGATGCCCGAGCGCCGCGAGGACGGTTCCTACACGGTACCCATCCGCATTCTGCGCATCCACATGGAGGAGGATGCCGCCAAGATGGTGCACGTGGGCGGTGCCGAGGGCCGCATTACCGCCGCGGCCGAGTCGCTCGTCGACTACAACCGCTGCGGCACGCCGCTCATTGAGCTCGTCACCGAGCCCGATCTGCGCACGCCCGAGGAGGCTCGCCTATTTATGGAGAAGCTCCGTCGCATCTTTGTGACGCTGGGCATTTCGGACTGCTCCATGGAGAAGGGCTCCATGCGTTGCGACGGCAATGTGTCGCTGCGCCGCCGCGGCGAGACCAAGCTGGGCACCAAGACCGAGCTCAAGAACCTCAACTCGTTTAAGAGTTTGCATGACGGCCTTGCCTACGAGATCTGCCGCCAGGCCGAGGTGCTCGAGGAGGGCGGCATCATCTACCAGGAGACCCGCCACTGGGAGCCCAGCCGCAAGCGCACCGTGGTCATGCGTGTGAAGGAAACGGCAGACGACTATCGTCTGTTCCCCGATCCCGACCTGGCGCCGTTCGATCTGGACGACGAGTTCATCGACCGCTGCCGTGGCGAGATTCCTGAGCTGCCTGATGCCAAGCGTGCCCGTTTTGAGGCCGACTTTGGCATTAAAGCTGCCGATGCCGAGCAGATTGCCGGCGACCCCGAGTTTGCCGACTTCTTTGAGGCCGCCGCTGCCGGTATGGCCGGTAAGGAGGTCCAGACGGTCGCAAACTTGCTGGTCAACGAGATGATCGCCTACCTTAAGGGTGCAGGCGTGTCGCTCGCCGAGTCCGGCATCGCGCCGGCTCAGGTGGCAGCGCTTGCCAAGCTGCTAGCGACCGATGCCATCAGCTCCAACCAAGCGCACGAGGTCTTTGAGGCCATGGCCCAGACCGGTGACGATCCCAATAAGATCGTCGACGAACGCGGTATGCGTCAGGTGAGCGACGCCGCCGCGCTGCAGCCGATCGTGGACGAGGTACTGGCAAACTGTGCCGATCAGTCGCAGCAGTATCGTGACGGCAACCAGAAGGTCATTGGCTTTTTGGTGGGCCAGTGCATGAAGGCGAGCCGCGGCAAGGGTAACCCGAAGCTCTTCAACGAGTTGCTGAGAACGTCGCTCTCGTAAGCGGGAACCGAGGGGCCGGGCGCAGGGCCTTGCCTCTCAATTTCGGACAGTCCTGACTCACGACGGAGGCGCCACTGGCGCCTCCTGTTCGTGCGGAACTCATTGAGAGGCAAGGCCCTGCGCCCGGCCCCTCGGTTCCGTGACGACTCGGCCGTTCGGGTCAGGTAGGCTGAATGGAATAGAGTGAATGGGCGCGCCGTTGGCACGCCCATTGTTTTTTGAGGGGAACTCATTTTGAGCAAGCACCCGCCCTGCCGGGGCTCCCGGGTTCTGTGACGACTCGGCCGTTCGGGTCAGGTGGGCTGAATGGAATTTGGTGAATGAGGGCGCCGTTGGTGCCCTCATTTTTGTGCGGGTGACAAAGAGACTGTCCCCTTGGTCACATCGCGCCTCAAGATTTCCAAAAAGTTAACCTTTGTTGACCTTAATAGTTAGATAAACTAAACTATTTTCCAAAAGTGTGCTCGAGCAAACTTGTTTACTCGGGTGCTGAGGCACCGTGCCGCGTCCAATGCGGCAAAAGGGAGAAGCAACATGAAGAAGTCGACGTTTAACACCCTGCTTGTCGGTGGCGGTTTTCTGCTTGGTACGGCCGGCATCAAGCTGCTCACCAGCGCTCCGGTAAAGAATGCCTGCGTGCAGGGCATCGCGTGCGGCATGCGCGTCAAGAACTGCTACCAGGACATGGTCGAGCAGGCCAAGGCTAATGTCGACGACATGGTTGCCGAGGCTGCCTACATCACCCAGAGCGAGGCCGCTGCTGACGAGGCAGTCGAGTAACGCTCCCAGGCACAAACTATGAGATTCTCGATTATTAGCGAGATCCCCGGCAGGACCCGTCTTCAATTGGCGGGTCCTGTGCCAGAGAGCGATCTCGATGCACTTCTTAAGCTCAGCGGCGATATCGACGGCGTGCACAAGGTGCGCGTGTACGGCCGCATTGGCCAAATGGCGCTGGAGTACGACGAGCCGCGCCGCGCAAGCGTGCTCGACGCCTTGGGTGCGCTCGATGCCCAGGCCATTGCCGACGCAAAGACGGGTTACGTGATGCAACTCGAGCCGCGCAAGCACAAACTCGTCATGGATCTTGCCACACTTATCGGCGCCCACTACGCGCGCCGCTGGTTCTTGCCGACGCCTCTGCGTGCGGTGTTTGTCGTGGCCGGTTACATGGCATTTTTGCGCGCTGCTCTTCATGAGCTGGCGCAGCCGCGCCTGACCGTTCCTGTGCTCGACGCTTCGGCCATCGGCATTTCGTTCGTCAAGCGTGATGTCGACACCGCGGGCCAGACAATGTTCCTGCTCAACGTGGGCGAGCTGCTCGAGGACTACACCCGCGCCATGAGCGAAAACGAGCTCATCAACTCGCTGCTCGATGTGCCCGACAAGGCGCAAAAGGTCGTCGGCGACACCGAGGTAAGCGTTGCCGCCACCGAGCTTGAACCCGGCGATCTGGTCGCCGTGCGCACCGGCATGTCCATTTGCATCGACGGTGTTGTCGAGCAGGGGAGCGCCATGGTCAACCAGGCGACCCTGACCGGCGAACCGCTTGCCGTC
>CABVAS010000123.1 GCA_902496375.1 uncultured Collinsella sp. | reverse complement strand
TCGACAACAAGACCATTCCCGTCATTCTCTGCGACGAGGACGACGTCGCCGGCAACCACGGCGCCACCATCGGTCACGTCCGCGACGAGCAGCTGTTCTACCTCGCCTGCCGCGGTCTTGACCAAAACGCCGCCGAGGACCTGTTCATCCGCGCCAAGCTGGAGGACGCCGCACTTTCCGCCACCGACGAGCGCACCCGCGCCGCCGTCGTCCGCCTGGGCAACAACCTGATCGACAACTTTGAAGAGGAGCTCGCATGATCGACACCGAGCACGTTAAATGCGACACCTGTACTGCCCCCGAGCCCATGGAGCTCGACGCCAGCGACGAGGCTTCGCGCGGCTGGCCTACCGTCGACATCGAGACCAACCCCTACAAGGCGCAGTTCCCGCTGTTTCAGCAGCACCCCGAGATCGCCTTCCTCGATAGTGCCGCCACCGCGCAGCGCCCTGCCTGCGTGTTCGACGCCGAGCGCGACTTCTACCAGCGTATGAACGCCAACCCCCTGCGCGGCCTGTACTCGCTGTCCGTCGAGGCCACCGAGGCCATCGCGAAGGTCCGCCAGCAGATCGCCGACCTCATCGGCGCCTCACAGGCCAACGAGGTCGTCTTCACCCGCAACACGAGCGAGTCGCTCAACCTGGTCGCCAAGAGCTTTGCGCCAACGGTGCTCGAGCCCGGTGACGAGGTCGTCATTACCATCATGGAGCACCACTCCAACCTGATTCCGTGGCAGCAGGTCTGCCGCGAGACCGGCGCCAAGCTCGTCTACCTCTACCCCACCAAGACCGGCCAGCTCACCACCGAGGAGGTTCTGTCCAAGGTGGGCCCCAAGACCAAAATCTTGGCCGTGGGTCAGGTGTCTAACGTGCTGGGCGTCGAGAACCCGGTCAAGAATCTCGGCAAGCTCGTGCACAAGTACGGCGGCTATCTGGTCGTCGACGGCGCGCAGTCGCTGCCGCACATACCGGTCGATGTGGCCGATCTGGGCGCCGACTTCTTTGCCTTTAGCGCGCACAAGGCCATGGGCCCCATGGGCATCGGCGTGCTGTGGGGCAAAATGGACCTGCTCAACGCCATGCCGCCCATGCTCACCGGCGGCGAGATGATCGACTCGGTCACCGAGCAGGACGCCGTCTGGGCGCCCGTTCCCGAGAAATTCGAGGCCGGCACGCAGGACGCCGCCGGCATCTTCGCCACGGGTGCGGCACTCGACTACCTGGTCAACACGGTGGGTTACGAGAACATCCAGGCCCGCGAGCAGGCACTCGTCCACTACCTGATGGGTGAGCTCATGCAGCTCGACTTTGTCCAGATCATCGGCTCCATCTATTGGGACAACCACCACGGCGTTGTGAGCTTTAACGTCAAGGGCATCCACCCGCATGACGTCGCGAGCATCATGGACATGGACGGCGTCTGCATCCGCGCCGGTCACCACTGCGCGCAGCCGCTGCTTACCTGGCTGGGCGTCGAGAACCTTGCCTGCTGCCGCGCCAGCGTGGCCTTCTACAACGACAAGGCCGACATCGACAAGTTCATCGCCGGCCTGCATCACGTTTGGAGCACGTTCAATGGGTAATCTGTACACCTCCACCACATTTATGGAGCACAACTCGCACCCCGACTATAAATACGAGATGGATGCTCCCACGCACGAGCACGACGGCATCAACCCCAGCTGCGGAGACGAGCTCACTCTGCAGCTGCGTGTCGAGAACAACGTGATCGAGGAGGCCTCCTTTACCGGCCACGGCTGCGCCATCAGCCAGGCCAGCGCCGACATCATGGCCGACCTCATCACCGGCGAGACCGTCGAGGAAGCTCACCGCCTGGCAGAGCTCTTCCTCGCCATGATCCGCGGCGAGCAGCTCTCCGAGGAAGACCTGGAAGACCTGGACGAAGCCGCCCAGCTCCAGGACATCTCGCACATGCCCGCCCGCGTCAAATGCGCCGAGCTCGCCTGGCGCACCCTCGACGGCATGCTCGAGGGGCAAGCTAACCAGTAGTTTATGCCCCGAATCCAAGGTTTTTGATTGCCGAGCCGCCCGATACGGGCGGCTCTGTTTTTACCTAATGAGCGCGAACGCACAAAGTCCGCGCGTCCGGCGCCCCGTCTGACATTTGCCACACAGCCAGACGCGAGCACGGGCGTTTTCCACAGCACCAAAGGCCTGCGGCAGGGCCCCGGGCCCGCCAAGCAATGCGCCAAGCCCCGTTCTGCGAAGCTCCGACTCGCTTCGCGCCTGCCGCAGACGGGTCCCATAGGGAGCGGCGTGCATTTTTGCGAGTATTCAGCACGCCAAGCTGTGTGTATACGCATCGAAAGCGTTAATCAACGTCTTTAGGCGCATATATATTGTGTTTTAGAACAAGCATCGCGGTCTGACGGGACGCAGGCACGCGCTTCGGGGGCGCAACGGCGGGAATCAATAGCTTTGGGACCCGTATGTTGCAAGATTGCGGCGGTGCCGACAGCAACACGATGCTGAAAACTCCGTTTTTTGCACGGCGCAGACGGGGGTAGGCACGGGCAAACCCGGACCGAGCCGTTATTTTATGCAAGATGGCGATTTTTCTATGCATATTAAGAAGTGCAGTTACCGTACCAAGCTTTTAGAACAATGGTTGTGGCATATGGGCGACCCCAGCTGCGGTGCACAGGCAGTCCTACGCCACGTTTCGGCCAGTCTGCACCGCCGTTCGTGCACAGGCACGCACGATACGAGAAACGGTACTTTTGCCAATCCCCGTATATCGCTCAATCTGACGCACCGTAAAACCGGCATCGTGCAATCCAAGAATGACGATATTGCGCTGCGCCGACGGCGCGGCTTTAACCCCGTGGAGCGGAACCCCGAGCCCCTTCGCCAACTTTTCGGCAAAGGCATGCCGCTCCCACTCCGTCTCTTCCAGAACGGGCATCGCTGGATCGCAGCCGTCGGGCGTCGAAAGCGAATGGGCAATAAAGCCCTCGGCAGAACCAAAAAGCTCAAGCACGCAAGAAGGATCAGAAAATCCCCTCGCGACATCAGCCGCGTCACCTTCGTAAGCGCGCAGATGCTCGGCAAAGCTGCTCCAGGGATAACGCTCGATTAAGCTGATGCCAGCCTCCTGCGAATCGGCGTGTACGGAGCGAATAGCCTCCATCACCTGCCAGTCGGTATCGAGCGAGCGCCGGTCAAAACGGTTCTGGAACAGATGGCCCGTGCGCCCCGTGCGTTTATTGAACCGCCGCGCGTACGTCAAAAGCAGCCGGTGCATCGCCGCGCTCATCGCGTCCTCGTAATCTGCAAGCACCAGACGCACGTGATTGCCCATAAGGCACCAGGCGATAACCGTCACGCCCGCCTTGCGGCAGCACTCACGCATCAGCTCCAAGAACTCCCACCGGTCCTCATCGCCCTCAAAGATGAGCTGCTTGCCCGTACCGCGGGCACAGACATGGTAAAAGCCGGTAACCGTTCTCCAAACGCGCTGCATGGCGTTCCTTTCGCCGGGATCTGCTTGCCATCCAATACAGCACGATTGAAGCGTGCCATCAAAACATTCACGCAAAACAATACACTCGCGCGGCCAAAGGCAGTAATCAGGCGGCGAACGGCACCGTTGCAACAGGTCAACCCCTGCAACGCTTACAAGAGCTGACCAAAAGCTTGCCCAAGAAGGACCCCCTCTACGGAAGTTCACGACCACAGAACATAGAGTTAAACCGTTTCAATTAAAACTTCCGGACTTCCCGCTACGAAAACTGAGCCGTTCGCCGAATATTCCGTGCATTTCGCGGTATTATAGGGGCTGCATGTCATGTCCCTTTCGAAGGGTCGCCCGGCAATCGCCAGCCACGACCCCCAGACGGGACGCCAACACGATAGAGAGGAGAGGCATGCAGTACTCACAGGAAGTGGAGAACATGTGCCCCGTTGCCAAGGGTGCATACCACGGCCCCGCACCCATCCCTGAGGAGGGCAAGTGGGTCCAGGCTAAGGAGATTTCCGACATCTCCGGTCTTACGCACGGTGTGGGTTGGTGCGCACCTCAGCAGGGCGCCTGCAAGCTCACGCTGAACGTCAAGGACGGCATCATCGAGGAGGCCCTCGTTGAGACCATCGGCTGCTCGGGCATGACCCACTCTGCCGCCATGGCTTCCGAGATCCTTCCCGGTAAGACCATCCTCGAGGCCCTCAACACCGACCTCGTCTGCGACGCCATCAACGTTGCTATGCGCGAGATCTTCCTGCAGATCGTTTACGGCCGCAGCCAGACCGCGTTCTCCGAGGGCGGCCTGCCCGTGGGCGCCTCCCTCGACGACCTCGGCAAGGGCCTTCGCTCTCAGGTCGGCACCATGTTCGGCACCAAGGCCAAGGGCGCTCGTTACCTCGAGCTCGCTCAGGGCTACGTCACCCGCATGGCTCTCAACGACAAGAACGAGATCATCGCATTCGAGTTCCTGAACCTCGGCAAGTTCACCGACGCCGTCAAGGCCGGCAAGACCCCCGAGGAGGCCATCGCTGGCGCTATGGGCCACTATGGTCAGTGGGAGAACGCTGCCAAGTACATCGACCCGCGCACCGACGAGGAGACTCACTCCGTCGCCAGCGTGTTCCCGGTTCACGAGTAGAAAGGGAGGGAAATAACTATGACTGTTACGTTCGAAGGTTACGAGCGCCGCGCTGACAAGATCAACAAGTGCCTCGCCGACAACGGCATCGCCTCCCTCGAGGAAGCTCTGCAGATCTGCACCGACAAGGGCTTCAACCCGCGTGAGATCGTCAACAACACCCAGTCCATCGCCTTCCAGAACGCCGAGTGGGCCTACACCCTCGGTTGCGCTCTCGCTGTCAAGCGTGGCGCCAAGTCCGCTTCTGAGGCTGCCGCCATCATCGGCGAGGGCATCCAGGCCTTCACCGTTCCCGGCTCCGTCGCCGAGGACCGCAAGGTCGGTCTGGGCCACGGCAACCTGGGTGCTATGCTGCTCTCCGACGACACCGAGTGCTTCGCCTTCCTGGCCGGTCACGAGTCCTTCGCTGCCGCTGAGGGTGCTATCGGCCTGGCTCTGAACGCCAACAAGGCTCGCAAGAAGCCGCTGCGCGTCATCCTCAACGGTCTGGGCAAGGACGCTGCTCAGATCATCGCCCGCATCAACGGCTTCACCTACGTGAAGACCCAGTTCGACTACTTCACGGGCGAGCTCAAGGTCGTCGAGACCATCCCCTACTCCGATGGTCCCCGCGCCGCCAATCTATAGATCGGAAGAGC
>CABVAS010000122.1 GCA_902496375.1 uncultured Collinsella sp. | reverse complement strand
TAGTTGCCGGGTGGAATCTCGACCGCCTTTCGGTCTTGTTTGATTTGCTCGAGGCCCATGGGTGCGCTGAGGTCTCGCTTTGTTTGGGCACTGCAGAGCCAGATGTCTCGCCTGACGATGGCATGTGGACAGCGCTGTATCTGTCAGGTTTCCTGACGACAGATATGACTGAGGAGCCAGAGTATGGCGATCGCCTCTGTGCTTTGCGATTGCCCAATAACGAGCTTCGACAGGCCTTGCGTCTAGTGATTGTTGAGTGGTTTGAGTGCGCTGCCGAAGACATTCGAGACGTCGATGCGTTTCGCGACGGGCTGTGCCGTGGGAACGAGGATACCGTGAGGCGGGCGCTAAGCCGCATCCTGGGGGATGCGGGAATCGGTGAGACCGACCCAGATAAGCCGCTGCCATATCATCTGCTCTTGCAGGGGCTCTGCTTTGGCTTACCGGGCTATGCCAATCCTGCCTCGAGGCGAAAGTGTGGCGCAGGTCGCTGGGACATCCAGGTTTTCCCTACGGGTGCTGTGTTCGACGTAGCAGATACGATTGGCATGCTGGACGAGCGCCCGCTGATAACGATTAACTTGATGTATGACCCCGATGTGGATGCGCTGGGACTGGAATTGCTGGCCGTGCAGTCGCTACTCGACATAGAGCGCGACGGCATCGACGAAATCCGTGTACCGCGCCCCGGCGTGGGTCGCATGCGCTGGGGGTTCGGTTTTGATGGGCAGCATGTGGCTACGGTGTGCCAGCGGCTTTAAGCGCCGAGGTGTTTCCGGCTTCCGTTACTCGGTGTCCTTCATGGGCGGCATGGGCTTCCAGTCGGGGTCCTTGATGATCTTGCGGGCGTCCTTCATGCCACGGCGCAGCGCCGGAATACCGGTCTTAAAGCATTTGTCGACCGCAGCCAAGCGGATGAACTCTTTGCAGAAGGTCGCGGCGTTGCCCAGACGGAACAGCACGGGGTGATAGTCGCCGTAAATCTGCATGTAGCGGGCCAGATAGCCGCGGTTGCGCATGATGTAGTAACGGTTGGTGTCGCTCGTGGAGTTGAGCTGGCGCTTGCCGGCGATATCCCAGTTTGAGACGGCGCGGGCGCGCTTGAGCACCAGGTCGGCCACAACGGCGGCGGGGAAGTGCTGGCTGGCCACGTAACCATAGCAGGCATCGTCGCCGTAGATAAAGAAGCGCGCGTCGGGCAGGCCAATCTTGTCGACCACGCGGCGCGAGAACATGCCGCCCTCAAAGCACAGCTGGTTCATGGCGCGGTAGCCCTCGGGACCCAGATCCCACTTGGCGATAGGGTTAGGGATGCCGAGCGAGAGGATGAGCTGGTATTGCCAAAAGAAGGCGCCGCCGTCAAAGTCCAGGCGCGAACCCTGGATGACATCGTAGCGGTCGGTCCACTTGGCCAAGCGCTCGATGCCTTCGGGGATGACGAGCACGTCGTCGTCCATCACCCAGAACCACTGGGCGCCCAGGTCGTAGGCGCATTTGGTGCCGGCGGAGAAGCCACCTGCACCGCCGCCGTTTTCGAGCTGTGGTGCGTAGATGACGCGGTCGGTGCCGCCCTGCGCGTCGGGCTGCTCGGTGTCGATGCCCCACAGGTTGGCCAAGCGCTCGTTGAATGCGGCGCACATGGCCTCGGTCTCGCGCGAATTCTCGTTATCGACAATCACGATACGCCAGGGCGCGGCCGTGAGCTTGGTCATGGAGTCGAACAGGTTAGCCAAGAGCTCCTGGCGCTTATAGGTGACGACAACGATGGCGAGCTTGTCGATGGGGGCGGGAAGGGTTGAAGGCATGGGGCAATATATCCTTTCACGCGCGGCGCGCATGCGCTGCACGGAAGCTATCGAATACGTCCTTGGGACTGTCCTATTGTAAAGGCTCGGCGCACCTTAGCGGCAAGCTTTGAATAAAACGCAGGAACCTGCCACGGCTGTAGCGGCTTTAGCGTCTGACGGCAGCGTGTCTATTGCCGCTTGAGCTTGCGAGCGATAAAGCTTCTGGCTGCATCGATGATGAGAAGTGCCAGAGCAAAGACGATGCTAATGACGGTACCCGTGACGATGTATATAGCTACCGGGCTGTTTTGGCTGACCAGTATGTTTGCGAGCAACGTATTGAAGACGGGACGCCACAGGCTACTGGTGAGTGACTGCATCACATAGAAACCAAGCGTGGCGGTCGATAAGGTGACGATGACACCTGCAGTCCGCGGATTGCCTGAGGCACTGCGTCGGGTTGCCGCAAAGAGCAGGCAGGCGGCAGCGAGGGCAAACGAGATCAGCGAGGTCGATTTGTAGGAGAGGATTGTCATCGCTGTGAGGTTGTCGGTGAAGGAGAGTGCTCCTTCCAGGATGATGGTGAGCACCAAAACCGTTACGAGCGAGCGCATGCCCAAGGCGCCCACCCTGTCCGAATCCATGACATCGGTAACGTCGCGGAGCAGTCCGCCGATCAAAAAACGCGACTACGTACGTGACGGCGCTCATGAACTTTTGGAGCCAAGAAAACTCGCCGGCGCTTGTCGCACTCATAGCGGCTAAATACCCGTTAACAACAAATGCGAGGATGCCAACGGCGATGACCGTCGCCGTGTAGCTCTTCCGGGGAAGTCGACTCCTTGCTAGTCCAAACCATGGCGCCATGAAGACCGTGGCGGCATAGACCCAAATGAACTCGAGTCCCAGGGTATACCAGTTGTGCGTGTTGAGGGCTACATCAGGAATGGGTGAGACGACCGTGGACCACGCGAGCGCCACGAGGCAATAAAACGCAGTGGGCATAATGACCTTGCCAAGGCGCTGCGCCGTCCGTTGCATTTGCGACTTCCACGTTGCTCCACCGTCCCAAGCACGCGCGGCCGAAGCGATGAGAAAATAGCCCGAGATCATAAAGAAGACCTCGTTGGCCCAGCAGCCAAGCAAGTTAATGAACCCCAGCAGTCCCGAATAGGGGAAGGCGGCGAGCGGTGCATATTCCGGCACGCTGATGCAGACGGCCTGGAAGGTCCACTGAAACGTGTGGAATACCGCGATGCCAGCGACCGCTACCAAGCGCAGCGCTTCGATGGAGGTGTTTCTGCTTGTTTTGCTGCCCATCAGACTATTTTCCAGCGCGTGCGTTGTATGAACCAAAGTGCGATGTGATCATTTTTAGAGTTTGCTTGGGCCCCTTGTTCCATACGTTATACAGGCCCTCGCCCACGAGGTCCTTGGCGTATGCGCAGTAGCTGATTTTAGGGTTGGCGATGCCCATATACTCGGCATAGAGCTTTTTGGCCGCAGGGGTAATGCGAGGATTGGCAAATACCAGCTCTTGCGGCATGCGTTCGAACATCCTGTGGATCGCCCGCTCGATTTCGGGGTGGCCATCAATTCCGGTGTGCTCAATCATGATGCCCATATAGGTGAAGCCACGTGTGATTTGGGGTGTCCAAACGGCGGGGTCGGTGACGTTGAGCCGCTCAAGAATATCGACCATGTCGTTCCAGCGATTAAACGGCATCAAGGGGTCACGCTTGGCCAGAGCTGCCGCCTTTTCGGGTGTTTCCTCGCGGTAGCAGTAATACGGCTTGGGCCAGTAAGCGATGGCCTTTGCCTGGCATAGCGTTTCGACGAGGAATGGATTATCGGCCCAACCTGCACCGGGGATTTCCTTAAACCAGATATTGTTTTGCATCAGGAAGTCGCGACGATAGATTGCCGACCAAATGGACGGATGGTGAGCCAGCAGGTGTGGAGCGTCGTGAATGGTGAATGGTTGCCGAGACGGTTTGATGCGACCACGATATGCGCAATGTAGTTTGACCTCTTGGGGGGTATCGGGGTTGCGAATGATCCAATACGGGGTCTCGATAATGTCGAGCTTGTTCGGATCGCCAAATTCGCGCTTGGCAAAGGAAAGCATGTCGGAGTACATTCCGGGCTCGATCCAGTCATCGGGCTCGAGGATGGCAATCCAGTCGCCCTTTGCCTCGCGAATGCCCAGATTGCAGGTTGCGCCGTAACCCTGGTTTGCCTTATCGATCACTCGAACGCGCGAGTCGCGCGCAGCGAAATCTTGCATAATGGCGAGCGAGTTGTCGGTGGATCCGTCGTTGATTGCGAGGATTTCCAGTTCGATATTCTTTTCGTTTAATAGGCTGCCTATAGCCTGAGAAAGATACGGCTCGGCATTGTAAGTAGGCACGATTACGGTCAGCATTCAAACACTTTCTCTAGGCGATTTGGAAGAATTATACCTAATTGCGTTTGCAACGGTTTAATTTGCATTCGCCTAATACTGCCAAGGGCCGCACGACTATTGCTGACGCTGCGCCTGTAGTGGATGTCGGCGATTGGCTGCAAAAAATTGTCGGCAGTGGCGAGACAGTTGTCCTTCCCATTCTTGCTCGTTATGGGACCGATCGATTGTGGACGCGGACTGAATTTAAAGACCAATCGTTGCCTAACAGGACGCGTGGGTGCAAAGGTGCCCTACAGGCATCTTCGAACGATGCACGTATAAATGCATGGTTTAAATCTCAATCCATTTGGGAGTGGCAGAATAGGCGTGACAGCGCACTGTTCTCTGCGGTTAAAAAGGCATTGGCCTCATGTTTTGATGCCGCTGCTTCTACCGTGGGCGCGATGGTCGATTTTGATGCCGAACTCGGCCAGCTGGTGTTTACATATGGCACTGCCGATGGTAGTTACCATCGCGATAGGATTCACTCTATGAGCGACGGATATCGTGGCACGTTGAGCCTTTTTGCGGACATCGCATATCGCATGGCGATGTTGAACCCCGCACTAGGGGATCGTGTGCTCAAGACGCCGGGCGTGGTAATGATTGACAAGATCGATCTTCATTTGCACTCTCGTTGGCAGGCACGAATTCTGGAGGGCTTCGTTCGCATCTTCCCCAACGTGCAGTTTATCGTGACCAGGCATTTGCCGGTTGTCGTGGCTTCAGTGCCTCGTGACAATATTTGCGTTCTTAACGGCGAGACCGCGTCGGTTCCTGCGACGGAGACACACGGACGTGATGCGGGAGACATTCTCATCACTGTTTTAGATGCTTCCTTGCGCCCTTAGAAGGCAGTTCGGTTGTTTGATGCGTCTAGCTGTGCCGCAGACGAAGGGCGTCACGCCGACGCTAACTGTGCGGGCTTGGCCCCCGTCCCCCCAATCTAGTAGACTCTAAACCGTTGCTAGATTAGGGGGATTTTCCATGAAACGCTCCATGAAACGAGTTTCCGGGGCCGCCGCCGTCCTCGCGGTCGCGGCCGCCCTGGCCCTGTGCGGGCCCGCGGCCTACGCCGCCCCCGCCGC
>CABVAS010000121.1 GCA_902496375.1 uncultured Collinsella sp. | reverse complement strand
CAGGCCCGTCACCGTGTCGGCGCAGCCGTAGTAGACGGCCACGCCGCCACACCTTCCAGATGAGCGACGAGTTCTACCTGGACGCCGGCATCGATCCGCCCGAGGCGGACTTTTACGACGGCTATCCGCAGTACTACGACGGTATCGGCATGATCCGCTCATACCTAGACGAGACGGACGATGTGCTTGCCGCCGATGCCGAGCGACTGGCCCGCGTCCGCGAGGCCATCGCCGCTCGCAGCCAGCACCTGCTGTGCCTCTCGGGCGCCAGCGCACGCGACACCGTGGCACGTTTCGTGGAATCACCGCAGGGGCTCGCCGGCACCGTCACGGCCATCAAGAACCGCTACTTTGGCGGCAACGTGGACGTGACCGGCCTCATCGTCGCGTGTGACATTCTGGAGCAGCTACCCCAAGACCTGTCGGGGGTTATGCTCTTTGTGCCTAAGCTCATGTTCAACGCTGACGGCATGACGCTTGACGAGTATCATCGTGACGATTTACTCGCAAGCCTTACCAGTCGCGGCGCCGAGGTTCATGTGGTGTCGACCATGCCGCATGAGCTGCTCGATACCCTGGAGCACATCCTTGGCATTGTGCCCGCGGACTCTAACATTTCCACTGACCCTACCCATTAAAGGAGTGCAGATGAAACCTATCGTCGCCGTCGTCGGACGCCCCAACGTGGGCAAGTCCACGCTCGTTAACCGCCTGGCCCAGACCTCGGACGCCATCGTCCACGAGTCTCGCGGCGTCACGCGCGATCGCTCGTACCACACGGCCGATTGGAACGGCCGCGAGTTCACCATCGTCGACACGGGCGGCATCGAACCGCTCAAGAGCGATGACGTCTTTGCCACGTCCATTCGCGACCAGGCCCTCGCCGCCGCCGAGGAAGCCGCCGTCATCCTGTTTGTGGTCGACGGCCGCACCGGCGTCACCGAGGAGGACGAGTCGGTCGCCCGCATGCTCAAGCGCTGCGACAAGCCGGTCTTTCTGCTGGTGAACAAGCTCGACAACCCCGATCGCGAGAACGACAGCATCTGGGAGTTCTATTCGCTCGGCATCGGCGAGCCCACGCCGCTCTCGGCCCTGCACGGCCACGGCACGGGCGACCTGCTCGACGACATCGTTGCCCTGTTGCCCGAGGAGGAGGACGAGGTCGCCGATGAGTTCCCCGACGCGCTGAACGTCGCCATCATCGGCCGCCCCAACGCCGGTAAGTCGTCGCTGTTCAACCGCATCCTGGGCGCCGACCGCTCTATCGTGTCCAACATTGCCGGCACGACGCGCGACGCCATCGACACCGTCGTGGAGCGTAACGGCAAGCACTACCGCATGGTCGACACCGCGGGCATTCGCAAGAAGAGCACCGTGTACGAGAACATCGAGTACTACTCCATGGTCCGCGGCCTGCGCGCCATCGACCGCGCCGACGTGGCGCTGCTCGTCGTCGACGCCTCCGTGGGCGTTACCGAGCAGGACCAGAAGGTCATGGGTCTTGCCATCGAGCGCGGCTGCGCCATCGTTGTGCTGCTCAACAAGTGGGATCTGCTCGACGACGACCGTAAACGCGAGGCCTGCATGGAGACCATCGACCGCCGTCTGGGCGTCATGGCTCCCTGGGCCCAGTACCTGCGCATCTCTGCCCTCACTGGCCGCAGCGTCGAGAAGATCTGGGCGATGGTCGACGCCGCCGAAAAGACGCGCTCGCAGAAGATCAGCACCTCGCGCCTCAACACGTTCCTCACCGACCTGCGCGAGTTCGGTCATACCGTGGTGGACGGCAAGCGCCGCCTGCGCATGCACTACGTGACCCAGACGGGCGTCAACCCG
Source organism: uncultured Collinsella sp. (assembly GCA_902496375.1). Lineage (GTDB taxonomy): Bacteria > Actinomycetota > Coriobacteriia > Coriobacteriales > Coriobacteriaceae > Collinsella. The sequence goes on along the minus strand of CABVAS010000121.1, from coordinate 3,535 downwards.
CCGACGTTCACGTTCTTCGTCAACCACAGCGATCTGGTCAACGACACCTATCAGCGCTACGTCGAAAACCGCATGCGCTCGACCTTCGACTTTGCCGGCACACCCATTCGACTCTTCTTTAGGAAGAAGGAGCAAAAGGATGCATAATCCGATTCTGCTGACCGCCATCTGCGCCGTGGTCTCGTTCTTTATCGGAGCGATTCCGTTTGGCCTGATCCTGGGCCGCGTGTTCAACCACACGGACATTCGTAAGGCGGGCTCCGGCAACATCGGCACCACCAACGCCCTGCGTGTGGCCGGCCCCAAGGTAGCCGCGCTCACGCTGCTGCTCGACTGCCTTAAGGGCGCCATCTGCGTTGCCATCGCCCGTCCTCTCATCGCGAGCGTGGGCTATGGCTTCCCCGTGAGCATTATGGCCCCCGGCGCCGCCGGCGACTGGATGCTTGGCGTCATCTGCCTGGCAGCTGTGTGGGGCCATATCTTCTCGCCCTACCTTAACTTCCACGGCGGCAAGGGTATCGCGGTTGGTCTGGGCGTCATCCTCGCCTGGTACTGGCCTATTGGCCTGTCGCTGCTGGGCATGTTTATCGTGGCCGTCGCCATCACCAAGTTTGTGTCGGTGGGCTCGCTTGCCGCTGCCATCGGTCTTCCCATCGCTGCCTGCGCGGTCTTTCCGTACAGCAGCCTGGGACTTAAGTTTTGCATGGCGATGATCGGCATCACCGTGGTGTGGGCCCATCGTGCGAACATCAAAAAGCTCATGACCGGTAAGGAGTCCAAGCTCTCGTTTACCAAGCGCGTCACCGAGCCCGACGATAAGTAGGAGAGAGTCATGAATGTTGCGCTGATTGGCTCCGGCTCCTGGGGAACCGCCGTCGCCGGCCTTGCCGCCGCGCGAGCCGAGCGCGTGACCATGTGGGCCCACAGCGAGCAGACGGCCGCCGGCATCAATGGCGAGCACCGCAACCCCCGGTATTTGGTGGGCTACGAGCTGCCCGGCAACGTCGTCGCCACCACGGACCTGGCGCAGGCGCTCGACGGCGCCGAGGCCATCATCTTTGCCGTGCCCTCCACGCACCTGCGCAGTGTATGCCATCAGGCGGCACCCTGTATCGCCGCCGACACCCCGGTACTCTGCCTCACCAAGGGCATTGAGCCCGAGTCCGGTCTACTCATGAGCGAGGTCATCGCCAGCGAGATCGGCAACGAGGCACGTGTCGCGGCGCTTTCGGGCCCCAACCATGCTGAGGAAATCTGCCGCGGCGGACTTTCTGCCGCCGTCATCGCCAGCGAAGATCCGCAGATAGGGGAGACCTTTAAGGACCTGCTCCTGTCCACGGCCTTCCGCATCTACCTGTCACAGGACATGACCGGCGTCGAGGTTTGCGGCGCCATGAAAAATGTCATCGCGATCGTGTGTGGCATCTCCGCCGGTACCGGTGCGGGCGACAACACGCTCGCCCTTATCATGACGCGCGGCCTGGCCGAGATCAGCCGTCTGGTGCATGCCCGCGGCGGGCAGGCTATGACCTGCATGGGGCTTGCCGGCATGGGCGACCTCATTGCCACCTGTACCTCGGAGCATTCGCGTAACCGCACCTTTGGCTACGAGTTTGCCCACGGCGTGTCGCTCGACGAGTACCAGACGCGCACGCATATGGTGGTCGAGGGCGCCGTCGCGGCCCGCAGCGTCAGCGAACTTGCCCGTTCACTGGGCGTAGACATTCCGCTCACCTTTGCCGTGGAGCAAACGCTCTACAACGGTGTTACTTTGGATAGGGCGCTCGAGATTCTTACCGACCGCGTACCCTCCCAAGAGTTCTACGGACTCACCGACTAGTGCAGAAAGGCTTCTAACATGGGTTCCATCAAAATCGCTCCGTCCGTCCTCTCGGCCAACATGGCCAACCTCAAGGGAGAGCTCGACAAGATCGCCGGCGCCGACTACGTGCACTTTGACGTTATGGACGGTCACTTTACCGGCAACCTCACCTTTGGCGTTGACATCCTCAAGGCCGTCAAGCGTTCCACCAACGTGCCGGTCGATGCGCACCTCATGGTGTCGAACCCCGACGAGACGGTCGATTGGTACGCCGACGCCGGTGCCGATATGATCACCGTCCACTACGAGGCCTCCACGCACCTGCACCGCACGCTCACGCATCTGCAGCAGCGCGGCGTCAAGGCCGGCGTTGTGCTCAACCCCGCCACCCCCGTGTGCGTGCTCGAGAGCATCATCGACGTCGTCGATATGGTGCTGCTCATGAGCGTGAACCCAGGCTTTGGCGGCCAGAGCTTTATCCCGGGCACTCTGCATAAGCTCCACGAGCTCAAGGCCATGTGCGAGCGTCACGGCGTTTCGCCCCTCATCGAGGTCGACGGTGGCATTTCTTCCAAGAACATTGCCGAGGTCGTCAAGGCCGGCGCAAATGTCCTGGTGGCCGGTTCTGCCGTATTTAAGTCCGAAGATCCCGCTGCCGAGGTTGCGCTGCTGCAGAAGCTGGGCAACGAGGCTGCACAGGAGGCATAAACCCTTATGACCGCAGGTCAAAACCGCATACCCGTGAATCTTGACTACGCCGCCTCGACGCCCATGCGCGCCGAGGCGCGCCTTGCGCAGCGTGAGTACGACGATAGCGAGCTAGCGGGGGTCAACCCCAACTCGCTGCACTCGCTCGGCCGCAAGGCTGCCGCGCGTCTGGAGGTTGCACGTCGCGAGATCGCCCGTAGCTTTGGTGCACGCGTTCGCCCGTCCGAGATCATCCTTACCAACGGCGGTACCGAAGCAAACCAGCTGGCGCTCCTCGGACTTGCCGAGGGCGCCCGTCAGCGCGATCGCAAGCGCGACCGCGTGATCGTGTCGGCGATCGAGCACGATTCGATTCTGGATAACCTGCCGCTGCTGCGTGCCGCCGGCTTTACCGTCGACCTGGTGCAGCCCTGCCGCATGGGCTACATTGAACCCGCCGCGCTTGTCGAGCTGCTGGGCGACGACGTGGCGCTCGTGAGCATCATGGTTGCCAACAACGAGACCGGCGTGGTGCAGCCCATCCGCGAGCTGGCCGCCGCCGCACATGCTGCCGGCGCCCTGTTTCATACCGATGCCATCCAAGGCTACTTGCATATTCCGCTCGATGTCACCGAGCTGGGCGTCGATGCTATGACCGTTGCCGCGCACAAGATCGGCGGCCCCGTGGCATCCGGCGCGCTCTATCTTAAGAACCGCACGCCGCTGCGCCCGCGCATCTTTGGCGGCGGACAGGAGGCCGGTCGTCGTGCCGGCACGCAGGACCTGCGCACGCAGCTGGCCTTTGCCGCTGCCACATCCGCACTGTTGCCGAATGTTTCCCAGGAGCGCACAACGTTGCAGGCCTTATCCGATAAGCTCTACGCCACACTTACGGCCCACCCGCGCATTCACGCCACGATGGGCGACTACGCGCAGGCCGATCGTCTGCCGGGTATGGTTTCGATCTACATTGACGGCATGGACTCCGAGGAGCTCATCATCAAGCTCGACGCCGCCGGCTTTGAG
>CABVAS010000120.1 GCA_902496375.1 uncultured Collinsella sp. | reverse complement strand
TCTTCCGATCTATAGATTCCATCTGGCCGCCATGGGCATGCGCTACTGGCAGGTTCTTCCCGTCAACCCCACGGACTTCTTCCGCTCCCCTTACGCCGGTCCTTCGGCCTTTGCAGGCAATATCGACCTCCTACCCGAGAGCCACGAGGAGCTGGCAGCCGACTTTGAGACCTGGAAGGCCCGCGGCGGCGAGGATGCTGACCCGCTGTACACCGCGTTTAAGCATCGCAATGCCGATTGGCTCGAGAAATACTGCGTCTATATGGCCGTCAAAAAGTACTTTGAGGGCGAGTCGCGCCACGATTGGCCGGCAGATGTCGCGCGCTACAACGAGCATCTGATCGACGACAAGCGCTTCCACAACGAGGCCGAGCTTCAGGCGTACATGCAGTACCGCTTTGACTTGGCTTGGTGCGAGCTCATGAACTATGCGCACAAGAAGGGCATCGAGGTTATCGGCGATATTCCTATGTACGTGTCGGACGATTCGGCAGACGCGTGGAGCGAACCTGAGAACTTCTGGCTGTCCGATACCGGCAAGGCAATCGAGATTTCCGGCGCGCCGCCCGACAACTTTGCGCCCGAGGGCCAGGTGTGGGGCAACCCGACGTTCCGCTGGGACCACATGAAGCAGAACGGCTATAGCTGGTGGATGGATCGCCTGCGTCGTGCGTTTTCGCTCTACGACCGCGTGCGCCTGGATCACTTCCTGGGATTCCACAGTTACTTTAGTATCCCCGCAGGCAAGGCTTGCGCCGAAGGTCGCTGGTTGGCGGGACCGGGCAAGGACCTGTTCCAGACCGCTTATGACGAGCTGGGTCCGCTCAACTTTATCGCTGAGGACTTGGGCTATCTGACGCCCGGTGTTCGCGCCATGGCATCGACCTGCGGTTTCCCCGGCATGGACGTGCTGGAGTTTAGCGACTACGACGTTCGTTGCGGTGTGCATCCCACGCCCGGCAAGATTCTGTACACCTCGACGCACGACACGTCGACGCTCGCCGGCTGGTGTACGCGTTCTTTTGCGGGCGGCGATGAACCGAGCGGTGTTGAGGTGGCGGCCAAGCTGATGAGCGACGCGCTAGCAAGCGACGCTCCCCTGGTGATGATGCCGCTGCAGGACGTGCTGGGGCTGGGCGACGACGCACGCATGAACGTGCCGGGCGTGGCCACGGGCAACTGGACCTGGCAGGCTGACGAGGCGGACATTGCAGCCGCCGAGGGCAAAACCGCGCGGCTCCTGCGCAACAACCATAGATTCTGGGGCGAAGCGTGATAAAACCCCCGATATAGGGTACAGTTACAGACGTTTGAATTTTTGCGGGCAGAGTAATCTGCCCGCTTTGTGCTGAAAAGGAAGTATTTATGGCGCGCTACGATTACAAGTGCTCGAGCTGCGGCAACGTGTTTGAGGTTGAGCATCCCATGTCCGAGACCCCCGAGGTCGTGTGCCCCAGCTGCGGTGCCCCGGCGGCCAAGACGTTCTCAGCCAGCGGCATAAAATTTGAGGGCAGCGGTTTCTACAACACCGACCAGCGAAGCGGCGGCTCCAGCACCAGCGCCACGAGCGGCTGCTGCGCCAACTGCCCGCACAGCCACTAGAAACCAAACAGCCCCGCGACCGACATCGATCGCGGGGCTGATTCTTTGCGCTATAGGTGGCTCTATGAGTTGCGGTGAGATAAGGACTGTTTGGTGGGCTGAAGCCGCTATTCAATCCCTATTTCACCGCAACTTAGTAGTTACTTGTGGACCAGACGGGCGCAGAAGTGGCCGTCGTAGGAGTCGGCGTTTACTGGCACGCTTTGGAAGAGGCCACGGTCGTTTTGACGGACGGCTAACAGCTTCTTGGCCTGATCGAACTCGGGAAGTTGCAGAATCTGTGCCTCGGAAAGCGGCGCCACGCTAAAGCCGGCACCCTCGGGAGAAGCAAGGAACGCGTCCACCACCTGTGTGTTCTCCTCGTCGAAGACCGAGCACGTCGCATAGATGAGCTCGCCGCCGGCAGCCACGCGCGCGGCAGCCTCTTTGAGCATCGTCAGCTGCAGCTTGGGCAGATCAGTCGTAACGTCGTTCTCGGTCAGACGCCACGGGATCTCGGGATGACGACGCATGGTTCCGGTGCCCGAGCACGGCGCATCGATAAACACGGTATCGAACTTGACCCGCTCACCGCGCATGGCATCAAACGATGTGAGAACCTCATCGAGCTCGCAAGCATCACCCGAAACCGTACGAACGCCCTGAATACCGGCCTTATGCAGGCGAGCGAGATTCAGATCGCACTTGCGATTATGCAGATCGAGCGCCGTATGCTGACGCTCATAGCCCGCACGCTTGGCCTGACACATCATCACATAGGTCTTGGTGCCACGACCGGCACCAATCTCAAGGCAGCTACCAGGGCGCGTGGCAGCCGTGGCGATAAGCTGCGCGTTGAGATCAGACGCCACCGCGGCAGCACGCTCAAACACACCCGAAGCAACGGTAACCTGGGCATCAACCGGGGCATGGCAGCCCGGGAAGACAGGCGCGACGAGCTGCGAGATATACGGATCGGGCTTGGTCGCAAAGGCGTTCTCATGCAGGGCCAGTGGCGCGGGGGCCAGATTGCCGGCAAAGTTAAGCGCACCCTCTGGCGTGTCGAACGATGCCATAATGCGAGCGCACAGCCAACGCGGCAGTCCCATCAGGCGCGACAGACGAACCAGGCGTCGCTCAGACTCATCTACATCGGACGCCGTGGCAAAGTCCTCAACGTTGTCCGCGACTTTATGCAGCACGGCATTGGCCAAACCGGCGGCAGACTTAGCTCCGCTGCGCACCAGCTCAACGCCCTGACTCACCGCAACGCGGCCAGGCGTATGCAGATAGAGCATCTCGAAGGCTGAGATACGAAGTGCCATGCGAACACGCGGCGCAACCTTTTTAGGCTTATCAAGAAACTGATCGAGCAGCTCGTCCAAAATACCCTGCGTGGCGGCAACACCCAGCGCCAAGCGGGCGGCAAAAGCGGAATCACGCTGGTCAATAGCCTTGGCCGATGCGCGAGAGGACAGCACGTCACGCGCATACATACCGCGGCGATCGGCCTCCATGAGCACATCGAGCGCAAGCTTGCGTGCGGGAGACAGCTTGCTCATGACAAAACACCCCACGAAAGATCGGCACCCTGCAGGCCAGCAGCCCAGGCAGAAGCAGCCATAGCACGCTTGCCATCAGGCTTAACCTCGAGCAGCTCAACCGTGCCATCGGAAAGACCAAGGTAAACACGCTTGGCCTTAACGAGAACCTGACCCTCGCCAAGCGACACATCAGCCGGCGCAGCATCGAGCACGCGCACGGTCTTGCCGGCAATCACGCAACGAGCAGGCGCGGTATCGGACGAAGCGAGCACATGACGCACGCAATCGAGCGCAGCCATCTGCGGATCCAGACGCATCTCCAGCTTGGAAATCTTGGCAGCATGAGTGACGAGCGACTCATCCTGCTCAGTCCACACGGCGGTGCCATCGGCAAGAGAAGGAAGCGTATCGGCAAGCAGTTTGCCGCCAAGCTCACCAAGCTCCATGGTCAGCGCCTCAGCATGCTTACCGGCAACCGACGTGGAAGCCTGAGCACAATAAGCACCAGTATCCACGCCATGTCCAATGCGCATAATGGAAACGCCAGCAACCTCATCACCAGCAAGAATCGCACGCTGAATAGGAGCGGCGCCACGCCAACGAGGCAGCAAAGACGCATGAACATTCACAATACCAAGCGGCGCCATATGCAGCACCTCATCAGGCAAAATGCAACCATAGGCAGCCACGCAGAAAATATTAGCCTGGGCAGTTTGAAGCGCCTCAACAACCTCAGGCGTCATACGATTGGCCTCAACGACCGGCAACCCCAGCTCAAGCGCCTTGGCCTTAACAGGAGAAGGCTCAAGCTTCTTACCACGCCCACGAACAGCATCAGGGCGAGTAATAACAAGCGCAATCTCATTCCCAGCCGCAACAAGCGAAGTCAACGAAGGAACAGCAAAAACAGGCGTACCCATAAACACAATACGCATAAAAGTTAGTCTCCTCTCAATAACGAGCCGAGACGGCTACAAAAAAGCGTTCCAGGTCGCAAGCGCACCCAGCCGCAAAAACAGTTCAACAAAGACAAATATACCCAAAAACAAAGAAAGAGCCGCATAAAAGCAGCCCTCCCAACAAAGCACCTATCAGCGAAGACGCCCTTCCCTGGCCCGACGGCACCCGGGCGAGACAAGCAGCGTCAACGTAGTCCCCGGGGCGCCCGCCTATATCGTCCCGCGCGCAGTTTCGCAGCGCAGCGAGAATGTTTGAGCACGGGATGATATGTGGGCGCTCAGCACCGGGGACGGTGGGACCTACTCCGTCTCGCCCGGTCGAGCGCCGCGGGCCAGGGCGTCCTGGTACTCCTTGACTGCCTTGATCCTCTGCATGGGCTTCAGTCGCTCGAACATAGTGTTGCCGTGAAGGTGATCAATCTCGTGCTGCAGGCACACGCAGAACAGGTCGCCCGTGGCCTCATAGCGAATCAGGTTGGCATCCAGATCGTACGCCTCGACGACGACATGGTCGGGACGCTCGATCTCGCAGCTAATGCCTGGGATAGACAGGCAGCCCTCGCTAAAGGGCACCAGATGGTCGCTCTGCTCAACAATGACGGGATTGATGAGCACGTACGGGTCGTAGTCGTTTTTGTCGCTGTAGTCGCAGTCGATGGTGACGAGCTGAATGAGCTCGCCGATCTGCGGGGCAGCTAGTCCGCAACCGCCGTTCTCGAACATCATCTTCTTCATCTTCTCGGCAAGCGCCTCGATCGGCGGGGTGATCTCCTCGATGACGGCGCACTCCTGGCGCAGACGAGGGTCAGGCGACAGTACGATTCCGTTGGCTTCCATGGCCATCCTTTCGGGTTGTTACATCAAATCATAGGCGTCGACGTCAACGCTCACGCTCACGCCGCGCACAGAGCCCACCTCTTTGAGGCAGGCGTCGATATCATCAGAGACATGGTACCCCACGGGCGACTTCACAAGCAGATGGAAGCGGTAACGGTCCTTGGCTCTCTCGATTACACACGAAGCCGGACCAAGCACCTGGGGCACGGCGCTCCCCGCCCGCAAAAAGTCGGGCGCGGCGGCATGCCAGCGACGCTTGAGGAGCTTCGCGATGCGACCGATGTAGTCTTGCGCGTCGTCTCGGATCGCCGACCACACCAAGATGTTGACCAGGCGAACAAACGGCGGGTACAGCGCGTCGCGTCGCTGATCAAGATCGTGGTCGGTAAAGATCGAACGGTCATGTTCAGCGACGGCGCGAATGACCGGATCCTCGGGCAGGTAGGTCTGGATGATCACCTCGCC
>CABVAS010000119.1 GCA_902496375.1 uncultured Collinsella sp. | reverse complement strand
CCCGAGCAAATGCAGCAGGTGGGAACACTTGCCAACCAACTGTTTGAGGGCTTTTTGCAGTCTGATCAGTTTAAGGCACTGTCGCCCGAAGATCTTAAGGACGCGTCAAAGCTCACCGCCGCATTCTCGACGTATCTTGAGAATGATGACACAGCCCAGCAAATCCTGGCCCAGCTCAAAGCGCTCGGCGGCGATGCCCTGGCCGAGCGTCTGCAGCAGGCGATGAGCGACTATGTGCAAAAGCAGCTGGCTCCGTATCTGCAGCAGGCTATGGATCAGGTGATGAAGGCAATCAGCGAGCAGATAGCGTCGACGGTATCATCCCAGCTCAAGGCGGGCGCGGCAGGGCTTATGGACCAGATGGCGACGCAGATGTCTTCGAGTTTTGCCAACCTAGCGAGCGCTATGCGTGTGGATGCGAGCGCCTTTGCCCGCGCCATCCATTTCAACATGGACGCCGAGGACCTGAGTTCGCTCATGATGAGCTATGCCAAGGCGTCGAAGCTCACCTATGATAACAATCTGGTCACACTGGGCTATGCGGACGAGGCCGATCCCATCTCGGTTAAGATTTTCCCGCGCGACTTTGAGGCCAAGGAGCGCGTACTCGATCACATCGATGCGTACAACAAGCAGGTCAAAGCCGCTGGCCACGATGATCGGGCAATTTCGTACACAGACTACATGGGTATCATCATGGGTTCGGTGACCGACATCGTGAACACCATCAGCTTGGTGCTCATCGCATTCGTGAGTATCAGCCTGGTCGTGAGCTCCATCATGATCGGCATCATCACATACATCAGCGTGCTGGAGCGCAAAAAGGAGATTGGCATCCTGCGTGCGATCGGCGCGTCGAAGCGTAACGTGGCAAACGTGTTCAACGCCGAGACCTTTATCGAGGGCCTCATTGCCGGCGTCTTTGCCATTGTCGTCGTGGTGCTCGTGAGTTTCCCGGTCAATGCCTGGGCACTTGCGGTCAAACAGGTTCCCAACCTGATGAGCCTGCCCGTGCAGGATGCGCTGGTACTCATCGCGATTTCGGTGCTGTTGACGGTCGTTGCCGGCCTGCTGCCTGCTCGCAGCGCATCCAAGAAGGACCCCGTCGAAGCCCTGCGCTCCGAATAATGCGACAAAGGGACAGTCCCTTTGTCGCATTGAGTGGCATGTAAATCGAGGTCTAATACTTTTCACTCGTTCACTTTTCGGGAAAACCATTCACCTTCGTTGCATAGGGACGGCTGGAGGGGTAGTGGGTGCCGGGTGACCGCTTCTGTCTTGGGCGGATTGTCGACTTGGGCCTCCGACGCGCCGCGCTAGAGGTATCTTGCCGCGAACTTCTCGAGTTCGGTGTCGCTTACGTTGTTGAGGACGCCGCCGTCAACGATCTTTGCGCCTGGAGCGCTTGCTCTAAGGATCGACGCTGTCTTGCCCATTCCGCTCCCGCCCGAGGTGGCAAACAGGACGATTGTTTTGCCCGTCAGGTCGTAAGACTCAAGGAATGTGCTGACAATCGCCGGAGCTACGTACCACCAGATGGGAAATCCCAAAAAGATGGTGTTGTAGTCTTCGATGTGCTCGACTCTGGAGGTTATGACGGGGCGGCAGGAGGGGTCGGCTGCCTCGAGTGTGCTGCGGCTCTGTTTGTCACGCCAGTCAAGGTCGGCGCTTGTGTATGGATTGGCGGGTACAATGGCGAACAGGTCGCTGTCCGCTACACGAGCCAGGCGACATGCAACGTCCTTCGTGGTACCCGTTGCGCTGAAATATGTCACAAGTGTCTTAGCCAATGGAGTTCCTTTCGTTGCTGTGGTTTGGGCCTTATGCTGAGGTGCGTTTGGCGCTTTCTCATGACCGCGATGCCGTGCGGTTTGTCCTGCATTCGGTTGAGGCGTTGCGTAGCCGGTAGATGAGATAGTCAAGGTGCTCGAGTTTCTGCTGTCCCGAGTGGATATCGTCGAGCAATTCGCGACGATAACGTTTTAGTAGACAAATGCGCGCGCAGTCGCTGGCGGCCGAGCTGTATAGCTCGATGAGATCTTCGCTGCAGCCGGCGTCGTGTAGGCCGTCGATGATGTTGTCGTCCATGTCGTCACTTTGCGATTTTGACTTTGGTAGTGCCAGCAAGCGGCTTTTCGCCGGGACGGGCCTTGGGACCAACGAGTGCGTGCGGTTGATAAAGCTCCTCGAGGAAGTCGATCTCGGCGGGGGAGAGCGTTATGTCGAGCGCAGCTACGGCGTCGTCGACTCGCTCGGGCTTGGAACAACCCACGATGGGTGCCTCGACCCCACGCGCCCAGTGCCACGCCAGCGCAATCTGCGGCATTGGCGCGTCGTGATCGGCGGCAACCTTGGCCACTCGCTCAACGATGGGCATGTCGATGGCACGGTCATGGTCATACTTATTGGCCATGGTCGTGTCGGTGGTGCCACGTGTGCTCGAGCTATCCCATGTGGGGCGGCAGAGGTGTCCCGACGCCAAGGGGCTGTATGGCGTAAGGGCCATGTCAAACTGGCGGCACACCGGAATCATCTCCCGCTCGTCCTCTCGGTACAGCAGGTTGTAGTGGCACTGCATGCTCGTAAAGGGCGCCCATCCGTGGTCGCGCGCGACGATCTGCAGGTTGTGCAGCTGGTAAGCATACATAGCGCTGGCGCCAAGCGCGCGAACCTTGCCCTCGCGTACCAAGTCGTTGAGCGCCTCCATGGTCTCTTCCATGGGGACGTCGTAATCGAAGCGGTGAATGATGTAGAGGTCTAGGTAATCGGTGCCCAAGCGCTTGAGCGAGCCTTCGATCTCGCGTTTGATGGCGTCGGCGGAAAGGCCGCCCTCGTTGAAGTGAACCTTGCTGGCCAGCACGACTCTCTCGCGAGCGATGCCCAGATTGCGCAGGGCGGCGCCTATGTACTCTTCGCTCGTGCCAAAGCTGTAGCAGTTCGCGGTATCGATAAAGTTGATTCCGGTGTCGAGCGCGCGTTTGATGACGGCGCGTGTGTCGTCGGGTCCGATGGTCCACTGATGAAAGTCGGGGCTGGGCTCGCCAAAGCTCATGCCTCCTAGGCAGAGTTTAGAGACTTTGATACCGGAACGTCCGAGAGTTGTGTACTGCACGATGCTCCTATTTCTGGTTCTCAACGTCGGGCTTCCAAGCGGCATATTGCGCAAGCTTCTCGGGCGTGCGCTCATAGAAGCGTTTCCCGCGATCGAGGGTTGCCATGGCGGTCATGTCGCTATCTGTGAGCTCGAAGTCGAAGACATCGATGTTGTCGGCGATGTGCGTCGGATTCTTGGAGCCTGGAATGACGATATTTCCCTCTTGGATATGCCAGCGCATAATGATTTGAGCAGGCGTTTTGCCATACTTGACAGCGAGGTCTCGCACGACGGGCTCGTCCATGATGCTGCTGTTACCGCGCCCGCCGAGCGGGTACCACGCCTGCAACGCAATGTCGTGCTGGGCGAGCAACTTCTTCAGTTCGGTCTGCGGGAAATACGGATGGCACTCGACCTGAATAAGGGATGGAACGATCTCGCAATTTGCGAGAAGCTTCACGATTTCGTACTCGTCGAAATTGGAGATTCCGATGGAGCGGAGCTTGCCTTCCTTGTACGCGATCTCAAGCTTCTCATAGCCCGCCAAGTAGTCGCCTGCGGGTTGGTGCAGAATCATGAGGTCGATGTAAGGCGTGTTCAGACGCTTGAGCGTTTCGTCGACGGCGGTGTCGCTGTTGTAAAAATAGGGCCAGAGCTTGGTTTCGAGATACACGTTTTCGCGCGGCAAGTCTGATTCGCGCACGCCACGACCCACTGCTCGCTCATTCACGTATGCATTGGCAGTGTCGATGAGCTCATACCCCATGCCGAGTGCGGAGGTAACCGACGATTGGGCATCGTCGGGTTTAAGCAGATACGTGCCAAGTCCTAGCTGGGGGATTTTGATGCCGTTATTGAGCGTGATGTATTCCATGCGTTTCCTTTCTCGATGGTTCTCTTCTGTAACGATAGTTTCGAGATTTGATAATGTATATTGCTTATATCGACTAGCTAGATATACGGATTACGTATGTAGAATGAAACGGACCGAATGAGGTTCCCCGTTGTGCACGAAGGGGCAAGTATGGAGCTGCGAACACTGCGTTATTTTCTTGCTGTGGCCCGCGAGGAAAACATGACCGAAGCTGCCAACGTGCTACATGTGACGCAGCCCACGCTCTCGCGCCAGATAGCTGATCTTGAGCGCGAGCTGGGCGTGGAACTGTTCGAGCGCACCAATCGATCGTGCGTGCTCACGAGCGATGGCATGCGCCTGCGCCAACGCGCCGAGGAGATTGTCTTGCTGGTGGAGCAGACCGAGCTGGAGTTGGCGGATCGGGAGCTCGGCATTACGGGCGTTATCCGCATTGGCGCCGGCGAAACCAAATCGATGCGGCTGGTGCTCGATGCCTTTGCAGAGCTGCATCGGAATTATCCCGGAGTGACGATTGAGCTCTATACCGGTAACGCCGATGCGGTGGAGGAGCGTCTGGAGCGTGGCCTGCTCGACTTTGCGTTGTTGCTGGAGCCCGTTAACGTCGAGAAATACGAATGGATTCGTATGCCCGAGACGGATCGAGTCGGTGCTGTTGTTGCTGCGAGCGGTCCATGGGGCGGCCGGGACGTGCTGACGCCTGCGGACGTGGCGAATATGCCGCTGCTGGTGAGTTCGCGCACCTCGAATCGAGCGCTGGACCTAGAAACGTGGTCGAGTGGCGTCCTTGGCGTCGATGAACTCAACATCGTGGGGCATTTCGACCTGATCGGCAACGCGTCACATCTGGTGCGTTCGGGCGTTGCGTGTGCGGTTAGCATTGGAAGCTTGCTGCAGATAGATGAAGGCAGCGATTTGCGTTTTGTCCCATTTGAGCCGCCGCTTACCATTGCGTCGTATCTGGTATGGAAAAAATATCGCCTGCGTTCCCGCGCCTGCGAAGAGTTTCTGAACCGTTTGAATAGGATGTGACAAGGGGGCAGTCCCTTTGCTGCATTGATTTGAGGGTAGATGTTGATGATTCTATCGTTGGCCCCTATGGAGGGGATTACCGGGCATGTGTTCCGTCGTGTGCATGCGGAGTGCTTCGGTGCGCTCGATTGCTATTACACGCCGTTTTTGCCGCCGCCGCGGGTGGGAAACCGCTTTGGCGGCAAGGCGTTTAAGGAAGTCGATCCGGCTAACAACCAAGGGCTCAACGTGGTGCCCCAGCTCATGTCCAAGAACGCGGACGAGTTTGTGTGGGCGGCACAGGTGCTCGCCGACATGGGCTATCGGGAGGTCAATCTCAACCTGGGTTGCCCTTCGGGAACGGTTGTCGCTAAGGGCAAGGGCTCGGGTTTCTTGCGCAATCTCGACGAGCTCGAGGTGTTCTTGAGTGATGTGT
>CABVAS010000118.1 GCA_902496375.1 uncultured Collinsella sp. | reverse complement strand
TTGGTCCACCACGCACGTGCACTCTACGCTGCACATTTGTTGGGGCGCGCAGGCTGGCCTGTACCATCATTACGGTATCCAGAAGTACGACCTGCCGGCAAAGGCGAGCGGTGTGTTCGAGCATTATCTGGTGAAGCCGCAAAGCCCGCTGGTCCGCGGCTTCGACGACCGTTTCTATGCCGTGCATTCGCGCAACACCGATGTGCGCCGCGAGGACGTGGAGGCCGAGCCGCAGCTTGAGGTCGTGGCCGTGTCCGACGAGGTGGGCTTGTACATCGTCAAGTCGACCGACAGCCGCCGCTTCTTTGTCTTTGGCCATCCCGAGTACGATACCGACACGTTGCGCCTGGAGTACGAGCGCGACGTGAAGCGCGGGCTCAACCCCCAGGTGCCGGCGCATTACTTCCCAGGTGACGACCCCACCGCCGAGCCGCGTAACGTCTGGCGCAGCCAGGCTCAGCTGTTCTACACCAACTGGCTCAACTACTACGTCTACCAGACCACGCCCTACGACCTGGCCCGCGCCGGCGAGGAGCACTAGGCTGTGATGGTACTGCTGTAGCCGTGGCTGATGTGGCGGCGGTTAGGCGCTGATGATGTTGGGTAGCGGCAGGTCGTGGGCATCGGTGGGGACGTGGTTGATGCGTTGTTCGTCGAAGGCGATGCCGACGATTTGACATACGGGCGAGAGCATGGGCAGGTAGCGGTCATAGCAGCCGCCGCCGTAGCCCAGGCGCGCGCCGGTTTGATCGAAGGCCACGAGCGGCACAACAATCATGTCGAGTGCTTCGGCAGGCACGATGGGGAAGCGGTCGCTGTCGATGTCCGTGGCCGCGAAGGCCCTCGCGGGGTGGGCGATAAACGGAGCCGCGGACGCATCGTCGGCGGCAACTGCTCGCATGCACATGCGCTGGCCACAAGCTGCGGCATCAATTGCCGAGAGCATGCACGGATAGGCCACGCGCCAGCCGCGTTTGGCGGCCGCAGCGGCAAACGCGGCTGGGTCGACTTCGGAGCCCATCGCGGCATAGATGGCAACGGTGTGCGGCGCCGCGGCATCCAAGCGATCCAACAGCTCAACAAGCCGCGCGCAGATAACGGCAGACTTCGCTGCCCGCAAGTCCAAATCAAGAGCATCACGCCGAGCAATCACCGCCCGCCGCAACTCAGCCTTGTCCATCCCAACCTCCTCTAGCAAACTTGCCAAAAAGGGACAGGTTTATTTTGGCGGGTTTTATCTGTGCTGTGATGGGCGTCTGCGGCGGTTTGTCTCGATCTGTAACAGTAACTCGGCAAAATTGGACCTAGTTGTTACAGATTGAGACAAAAGGTCGGCGTCGTCTGGAAACGTCTCGATCTGTAACATCTGGAGCCGATATTGCCGTCTAGATGTTACAGATTGAGACAAACCGCCGCGGTGGGCTGCGCCGCCCCGCTCATGCCGCAGAAAAAAGGTAGATTTTCGGGCATGTCCCAAAAATCTACCTTTAGTGCGTTAGCCCAGCAGGTCGATGACGTTGAAGCCGGCGTTGCTCTTGGCGATGACGTCGCGGCCGCCAAAGACGCAGGTGGGCGACTCGGCTGCGATGCGCGTTACGTCGGCGCCGAGCGAGCGAAGCTCACCGGGCGTGGCGGCGAGCATCTGGGCGCGGCGCTCCTCGCGCGCATGCGGATCGAGCCCGGCCAGGTAGGTCGTGTTGCGGCGCTTGGTGAGCGCGTACGGCTTCACCGGCGCGTCCATGCCGCTCACGCAGCTCACGATAAAGCCCTCAAAGGCGGCCTCGTCGGGATCAAAGCTGCCGAGCCATTCGCCCGCGCGCGCCACGCGCTCAATCGAGGGGTCGATTGCCGGGTCGCGGTAGGTGTAGAACGCCGTCTGACGCTCACCTGCCGCGCGGAATCCGCAGCCGTACGCGCCGCCCTTAACGCGGATCTCGTTCCACAGATAGTCGTAGGAGAGCGCGTTGGCGGCAACCGCCCAGGCGCCCGTCACGTCGATGCCCAAGCGACGCGGGTCGCACGCGCTTGCCGCAAAACAGATGTCGCTGGGGATGACAAAGGCCTCGTGGCGGTCGCACGGCGTCGGCACCACGAGCGCGTTGCGGCCGGCATCGGCGCCGTCGCCAGCGCCCAGCTCCAGGTCGCCCGCGGCGGCCCAGTATGCGTTAAAGTCCTCGTTGCTGCCGGTAAAGCTCGCCAGGCAGCCATCGGCCACAAAGATGCGGCCTGCCAGCTCGGCAAGCTTGGTACGCAACCCGTTCACGCGCTCGTCAAAGTGGTCGAGCAGGTCGCGCAGGAACAGATAGAAGTCCACGCCCGAAAGCTGCTCGCGCACCACGGCCGAAGGCGAGCTGTAGCTCATCGCGCGACCGAGCGCCGCCGAGTGGCCGTTGTTGATAAAGCCCTGCTCAAGCCCAATGCGAATCTGTGTGAGCACGTCGCGCACGCGGTCGGCGTCGGCATCTGCCAAAAGCGTGCTCGACCATACCTCGCGCGGCAGACTCGCCAGCGCATCGATCTTCTCGGACAGGGCGCCGGCGCTCACCAGCAGGTAGGGGCGCACGCCGTCCACTTCGGGCTGCGTCATGACCTCGGTCGTAAAGCTCAAAAAGCCGAGCTTGCCAGCGAGCAAGTTGTCGAGTTCCTCGGCCGAGTGCTCGCGCGTGGGCAGCTGCTTAAGCAGGCGGCAGAGCAGTGTCACATAGGGCAGGTCCTCAAACGCGACGCAGTTCAGGTCGAAATACTGCATGGCGTAGGCCAGACGGTTGGTGGGGATGCCGTGGCGCAGGCAGGGGATGGGCACGGTCGTGTCCACGATCAGTGGCGGCTCGGGGCGCGCCTCGCCAATGTCGGACACGCGCAGGCGCGGCAGCGTGGCCTTGGCCTCGGGTGTGTCTTCCGCCTCCTGCGCGGCACGCAGCGCGGCCGTGCGCTCGACCACGTCGGTCAGCTCGGCATCGGTCATGGCATCGCGCTTGGCTGCCAGCTCGGCGGCCTCGGCACCCTCCGAACCCTCGGCGGCGTCCACCGGCACCAGCTCGACCAGTGCCATGTGGTCGTTTTCCAGCACCAGCTCGCGCAGCAGGTCCTCAAAATAGCTGCCGTCCAGCTCGCTACGCAGCTCCTCGTACACCGGGCCGTACTTGAGCGCCAGCGTCGCGGCGTCGTCATCGTAGAGCCAGGTGCTCAGCGCGTCGCACGCAATGGCCACGCCGTCGGCGATGCCATAGTCATGCTGGCGCAGGTCGTACTCGTTGCTGCTGATGATGGCTTCCAGACGCTCGCGCGGAGCTCCGTGCTCGCACAGGTCGCGGCAGGCGTCCTGGAACACGCGACGCAGCTCGCGCGCCACACCGGGCTGTGCGTTTTGCAGCATGATGAGCTCGTAGGGCTGCAGGCTCTCGGCCGCGGTGTAGCTCACCACGTTGCCGCCCAGGCCGGCGGCCAGAATGGCCTTCTTAACCGGCGCTTCGTTGGAGCCCAGCAGCGCCTCGAACAGGATATCCGCCGCGATCGTGCGCTTGCGGTCGAGCGCGCTGCCCAGCACAAGGCCCAGGCCCACCAGGGCGTTCTCGGGTGTGGTGGCCATCTCGATGCGCTTGTACTCGCAGGTCACGGGCGCCTGCGCGTCCAACGGATTGGGCGCCAGCGTGGACGGGTCCTCGCCGGCGGCAACGGCAGCGTCCATGCGGCGGCTCGCGGCACTCGGCTGCGACAGATAGCGCTCGTCCAAAAAGGCCAGTGCGCGGTCCACGTCCAGGTCGCCGTAGAGCGTGATGTAGGAGTTGGAGGGATTGTAGTGTCGCGCGTGCGTGTCCAGGAACTGCTCGTAGGTGAGCGCGGGAATCGCGCGCGGGTCGCCGCCGCTCTCGTGCGCATAGGCGGTGTCGGGATAGAGCGCGGCGTTGACGGCATCGTCCAGCACGCTCATGGGGTCGGACAGCGCGCCCTTCATCTCGTTGAACACCACGCCGTTATAGCGCAGCGTGCCCTCGCGCAGGCTCGCGGAGCTGCCGTCGCCCTCGCCCTCAACGCTCTCCGGCAGGTCCAGCTCGTAGTGCCAGCCCTCCTGCTCAAAAATGGTGGGCTTGGTATAGATGGCCGGGTTGAACACCGCGTCCAGGTACACGTCCATCAGGTTGTACAGATCCTGCTCGTTGGTGGTGGCAACGGGGTAGATGGTCTTGTCGGGGTAGGTCATGGCGTTGAGGAACGTCTGCATGGAGCTCTTGATCAGGTCGACAAACGGCTCCTTGACGGGAAACTTGGCCGATCCGCACAGCACCGAGTGCTCAAGAATATGGAACACGCCGGTGGAATCGGCCGGCGGCGTTTTAAAGCCAATGGCAAAGGCCTTGTTTTCGTCGTCGCACGCCAGGTACAGCAGGCGAGCGCCCGATGCGGTGTGGCGCAGCACGTAGGCGTCCGAGTCGAGCTCGGGCACGGTCTCGCAGCGCTCGACGGCAAAACCGTGGCAGGTGGTGCCGGGTACCAGCAGCGCGGCGGCAGCGGCGCGCGGGTCGGTTGAGGTGGTGGGCATATGCAGTCTCCTTTGACGCCCCAGCGGGGGCGAATCGAGTCGAATCCTCGAAAGTATACCCATATGGGGCTGCGACCCTGCGGCGAACTGAAGACGATGCAGCCGGATTGGGCATAGGCCCCGCGTGACCGCCGCACGAGCGTGGAAATTTGGACACTCGCCAAACGAGCGTGGACTTTCGGGCGAAATCGGCCGCCAAAAGCCCCAAAAACCGTCCAAATATCCACTCTCGATATCCGACCCTCCGAAAATCCTCGCTCGTCCATCACTCGCGTATCTCTCGTCTCTCATTCGTCTCTAATATGAGAGATGACAGGAAGATGAGAGAAAAATATGAGAGATAACTGAGCAGCAAAGAGACAGGCAATCATGGTATTGTCTCAATACCGATTGTTCTACCAGCAAAAATATGTATAAATGAAGCAAATGGTAGACATTCCATCTCTATCTATCTTTCTATCTCTAAGCCGAGAGATAGAAAGATAGATGAGAGATAATTACGAGAGATAACTGAGAGACGAGGGAAATCTATCCGTGGCATTCTCCGCAGGACCGAGCGAAAGGACGTGCAGATGAACGAAAACGAGCTGACCGGTCTGCTTGAGTCTTTAAGGCGTATGGGCTCGGATGACCTTAGCGTCGAAGTAAAAGAGAGCGCCATGACGCTTTCCCGCGACGTATGGGAAACGGTCAGCGCTTTCGCAAACACCGCCGGCGGCATCATCGTGCTCGGAGTGAGCGAGCGCGCGGGTTTTGTCCCAGTTGCAAACTTTGAGACCGAGAAGGTGCTCAACCAATTCGTGGCGGGCATGGGCGATGCGGGCGGTCGCGGAAAGCTGGCCAATCCGCCCAAATACACCATTGAGCGCGTGGGGCTTCGGGGGACCTACTCTATCGGCGCGGCGATAAGCCTTAT
>CABVAS010000117.1 GCA_902496375.1 uncultured Collinsella sp. | reverse complement strand
GGCATCGTGGAGGGCCAGATCGACGGCCTCGTAGATGCTCAGCATCTCGTGACGGGCCTCGATGAGCTGACGGGAAAACAGTTTGCGCATGGTTCACTCCAATCAGTTGGGTGCGGTCATGCCGCCCGCACAGTGAATACGCACCGGACCAGATCCGATCGGCTTGGGACTAGTCGCACCGATCAGCCAAAGCGGCCGGTGATATAGTCTTCCGTCCGCGAGTCCACCGGGCTGGTGAAGATCGCGTCGGTTTGACCATACTCGATGAGCGTAGCGGGCTCGCCGGCAACTTCCTGCAAGAAGAATGCGGTGTAGTCGCTAATGCGAGCTGCCTGCTGCATTGAATGCGTGACGATGATGATCGTCATCTCGGGCGCCAGCTCGGCCATCAGATCCTCGACCTTAGAGACGGACGTGGGGTCGATGGCGGAGCAGGGCTCGTCCATCAGAAGGACATCGGGTTGCACCGCAAGCACGCGCGCGATGCACAGACGCTGCTGCTGACCGCCCGAGAGCGCCAAACCATCCTTGTTGAGCTGATTGGATACCTCTTTCCAGAGGTTGGCGCGCTTGAGCGATTCTTCCACGATGTCATCGAGGTCACTTTTGCTAGTCACGCCCTGCAGACGAGGGCCAAAGGCGACATTCTCGTAGATGGATTTAGGAAACGGGTTGGGCTGCTGAAAGATCATGCCCACGCGACGACGGAGATCGACCGGGTCGACACCCTCGGCATAGATATCGTTGCCGTCGAGCGTCATGGTGCCCTCGACGCGCGTGCCCTCGATCAGGTCATTCATGCGGTTGATGCAGCGCAAAAACGTCGACTTGCCGCAGCCCGAAGGGCCAATGAAGGAGGTGATGGCGTTTTTGGCGATGTTGAGGTCAAGCCCCGTCAGCGCATGAAAGTCACCGTACCAAAAGTTGAAATCCTTGGCCGTAATGGCCGCTTGCTCCAACGTGGGAGCGGACTGATAAACGGACATGGGACTCCTTAACTAGCGACGCTTGCGCGACAGGAAGCGCGCAAACAGGTTGAAGGCCAGAATGATCACCATCAGCAAGAGCGCGGTGCCGTAGGCTGCGTTCATGTTGATGCCGTCGTTGGCAAGCAGATACAGGTGAACCGTCATGGGGCGGCCGGAATCGAGCGGCGAAATAGGTAGATTGATGGCCTGCCCCATGGTATAGAGCACCACCGCGGTCTCGCCAATGGCACGGCCGATGGCGAGAACGATGCCCGTGGCAATACGGCCAAAGGCAGAAGGAAGCACGATCTTGGAGACAACCTGCCACTTGGTGGCGCCCAGGCCATATGCGCCCCAGCGGATATAGCGCGGAACGGCGCGAATGGCCTCTTCGGTGGTACGCATGACGATGGGAAGCATCAAGAGCGCGAGTGCCAGGGCGGCCGAGACCATCGAAAGGCCCAGACCCATGGCCTCGACAAACAAGGCGTAGCCAAACAGGCCCATAACGATGGAGGGCACCGAGGCCAAAGCGTCAGCAGCGTAGCGAATGAGCTCGACGACCTTGCCCTGCTTGGCGTACTCGGCCAGATAGACGGCTGCCAGCACAGCGATCGGCGTGCAGATAAGCATGGCGAGCGCCGTCACGTAGACGGTCGAGACGATCGTGGGCCAAATTCCGCCCTCGGCGTTGACGCCCTGGGGCCAACCGAAGATAAAGTCGAGCGAGATGTGTGGCAGGCCGTTGATGACCACGTAGGCGATGATAGCGACCAGCACCAGCGTGGTGATGTAGGCAGCGGCACGAAACACGCAAAGCATGATCTTGTTGGACAGGTCCTTGTTGATGCGGCCCTTCTTGCCGTGGGAAAGGGCACGCTTGATGCGCTCGCGCGACGAGGTCGTATCGACCGTCGTGTCAACGGAATCGGACATAGCCTACCCCCTCTTCTTCTTGGAAATCAGACGGACGATGCCCACCAGCGTGGCGGAGATGATAAACAGGACCACGCCCATGCCGAACAGCGCCGAGCGATGCAGACCCGAGGAATAGCTCATGTCGAGCGCGATCTGGCTCGTGAGCGTCGAGATAGGGCTCGCAATGCTGTCGGGAATAACCGGGGCGTTACCTACGACCATGAGCACGGCCATGGTCTCGCCGATGGCACGGCCCATACCCAGCACGATGGCATCAACGATACCCAGCTTCGCGGCAGGTAGCACGACCTTATAGATGGTCTGCCACTTGGTGGCGCCCATGGCATACGATGCCTCGCGAATGCCCATGGGAATGGAATTGAGGGCATCGATGGTGAGCGTGGTGATGGTAGGGACGATCATGATGGCGAGCACAAACCACGCCGTCAGCGCACCAAAACCAAGGCCGCCGGTCAGTTGTGCGATAAACGGGCGGATGATGATCATGCCAAAGAAACCATAGATGATAGAAGGGATGCCGGCCAACAGGTCAACGGCGGGGCTGATGAGCTTGCGCACGCGCTTGCTGGCAATCTCGACCAGGTAAACGGCCGTACCCACGCCCAGCGGCACGCC
This sequence comes from uncultured Collinsella sp., assembly GCA_902496375.1. Taxonomy (GTDB): domain Bacteria; phylum Actinomycetota; class Coriobacteriia; order Coriobacteriales; family Coriobacteriaceae; genus Collinsella. The sequence goes on along the minus strand of CABVAS010000117.1, from coordinate 2,939 downwards.
CATGGCGAGCGCACCGACGGTCACCAGACCCGAGCCGGCAAGCAGCGACAAGATGCCGTAGTGGCCCTCAGAGGGCGCCCACGTAAAGCTAAAGAAGTCCGCCAGACCGATGTCGGTAAAGACGGGCAGCGCCGAGTACGTGGTAAAGACAAAAATCAGGATGACGGTAACGACCGCCAAGAACGCGCAGGCAAAGAAGATCCACTGCAGCGCCTTCTCCTTGATATAGGTACTGCGCGATACGAGCGCCAGCTCGCGCTTCTTGGGCGTCTGAACATTCTGCTCAGTCTGGGAGTTTTCCTGTGCTTCCATGCTACTCACTCCCCTTCTCGTCGTTGGTGACGGGAATAAAGCCCGCCTCGCGAATCTGCTTGTCCATCTTTTCGGACGTCACGTAGTCGATGTAATCCTGCGCCTGCTGCGAAGGCGCACCCTTCACAAAGAAGTAAAGGTCGCGCGAGATGGGATAGCCGCCACTCGCGACCGTCTTCTCGGACGCCTCAACATGATTGACCGAGACGGCCTTGACCGAGGTCTTGGCGTTGAGGCTATCGACGAAGCCCAGCGAAATGTAGCCGATGGCCCCACGCGAACGAGATACCACGTCGCGCACCTGGCCCGTACCCGAAAGAACAGCCGAGCGGCGATCGAACGGCGTGCCATCCATCACGATGGTACGGAAGGCCTCGCGCGTACCGGACGCCTCGTCTCGGTTGATGACCTGAATCCTCAGGTCCTCGCCACCGACCTCTTTCCAATTGGTAATCTTGCCGGCGTAGATATCGCGGAGCTGCTCGGTCGAGAGGTTATCGACCGGGTTATCGTCGTTCACGATGACCGCGATACCGTCGTGGGCAATTACGATGGGGGTCAGGCCCAGATCCTGTTCGTCGGCATTGAGCCCACGGGAGGAGCTGGCGATATCGGCCGTGCCGGCGCTGACGGCCTCGATGCCAGCGGAAGAACCCAAACCGGAAACGAGCACGTCGATGCCGGTCTCCTCCTTAAAGCCCTCGGCCGCAATCTCGGCGATAGGAAGGCAGGTCGTGGAGCCAGCGACGGTAATGGAAGAGGTAGAAGATCCCGAAGAACAGGCACACAGCGTAAGTGTAAGCACAGCGGCGCTCAGGACCGATACGATCTTTCTCATAGCATCACGCCGATCGCAGCATGGCGCCCACAGGTGCCGTCCTCGTTACGGTAGGAATAAAAGCGGTCGTTCTGACGCACGGTCGAAAGCTGGGTATCCACGATATCATCCGCGTCGACACCGACATCTACCAGCGCCTCGCGAATGGCAGCGGAAAGATCGAGCATGCGAGAGGTACTCGCATCGATGCAAGAGAACTCGGCGGCAAAGCGATCCATGAGTTCCTGGGATACCTCATATTCGTCACCCAAGATATGGGGGCCGATATAGGCGGAAACGTCGCCCGCATCGCAGCCGGCAGCATCGCAAAGCGCCTGGCACGCCTTGGCAGAAATACGTGCAATCGTGCCCTTCCAACCGGAGTGCACCACGGCAAATCCGCCAGGGGCCACCAGCACCACGGGAACGCAGTCGGCAAAGCAGAGCAGCACGGGCACGTTATGCGCCGTACAGACGATGGCATCGCAGCCCGCGGCAATCTGCTCGCGGACGTCCTCAAGGTCATCGGCGCCATTCGAGGTCACCGCAACGATATGGTCACCATGGACCTGATTGGGAACGAGCAGGTTGTGCTCGCACTCCGCGGCACCCATAGCCTCGAGTGCGCGGCGACGATTTTCTTGAACAGCAAAGGGATCATCGCCAACATGCGAGCCCAAGTTGAGTGAGGAGTACGCATCTTCGGAAACGCCACCGGCGCGCTCGGTGAAGGCAAAGCGAACATCGGATGTCGCGCCCTCCACCAACGTAACTCCATCATGGTCGACACGCGAAACTTTGTCCGCACGTGCTGCCATACTAAAGCCTCCTAATAACACAAGTACCGCGGCATCGCCGCTACAGCCCGCGTTTATACGGCTGTCATACTTCTCTAAAAGGATACCTGCTGCGCTGGAGGCAATCGTAAAGGGAACGTAAAGAGATTGGAGGTTCTAGTTTACAAAGTCGAAATAAAAAGGGCGCGTCCATACGGACACGCCCCTGTGCACAACAATGCAAAGAACGACTTAGAAGCTACCGCGCTTCAGGAAGTCGGGAAGCTCGAACTGATCGTTGCCGAAGTTAGGAAGCTCGGTGCCACCGACGTTGCGGGTCGGAGCGGCCTGAGCCGGGCTGGTGGCCGGAGCGGTGCGCTGCGGCTCAGCGGAGGCAGCGGCCTTGCTCTGAGACTGCTGAGCAGCAAAGAGCTCGTCCTGACGGTTAACGTTGGAGTCGGAGAAGCCCGTAGCGATGACGGTGATACGCACCTGATCGCCCAGGGACTCGTCGACAACGGTACCGAAGATGATGTTGGCCTCGGGGTCGACGGCGTTGGCGACAACGTCGGCGGCGTCGCTGATCTCCTGGATGCCCAGGTCCTTGGAACCGGCGATGGAGAGCAGCACGCGCGTGGCGCCATCGATGGAGCTCTCGAGCAGCGGGCTGGAGATGGCCTGCTGGGCAGCGTCGACGGCACGGGTATCCCCAGAAGAGGTACCGATACCCATCATGGCGGTACCGGCCTGCTTCATGATGGTCTTAACATCGGCGAAGTCCAGGTTGATGATACCGGGGACGGTGATGAGGTCGGTGATGCCCTGGGTGCCCTGGGAAAGGACGCCATCGGCGATTGCGAAGGCCTCAAGCATGGTGGTCTTCTTCTCGGCGATGTCGAGCAGCTTGTCGTTAGGAATAACGATCATGGTGTCAACGCACTCGGAAAGCGTCTTGATGCCCTCTTCGGCAGAAGACTTGCGCTTGCGGCCCTCGAAGGTGAAGGGCTTGGTCACAACAGCGACGGTAAGCGCGC
>CABVAS010000116.1 GCA_902496375.1 uncultured Collinsella sp. | reverse complement strand
GCCCAAGCTGGTGAGCAATTGCGTCAAGTGCGGCAAATGCGCACGTCACTGCCCGCAGCACATCGATATCCCCGGGCGCTTGGACGACGTACGCCGCCGTTTTCAGCCTGGCCCCGTGACGGCGGTGCTCAAGGCCTTCGGCAAAACGCGCTCCTCATGACCCTTTTATAACTTGCGGTGGAATAGTTCCTGTTTGCGGCAGAATGGGGCTTAAACAGGAACTATTCCACCGCAACTGAAGGGGGCTGTCGTGGGCTATCGGGATTCATGTGATGATTTGCGTGAGGTTCGTTGGGGCGTTTTGGGCGCTGGGCACATTTCGCATCGATTTGCATCGTCGCTCAAGAAGGTCGACGAGGCACGGCTGGTGGCTGCGGCCGGCCGCACTCCTTCGCATGTTGAGGAGTTTTGCAGGGCGTTTTCGATTGAAGCCGCGCACAGTTATGCCACGGCTGACGATAGCGGCGATGCGGCTTATGATGCGCTGATTGCCGATCCCGATGTCGACGCAATCTACTTGGCTCTTCCACATGGCATGCATGCGCATTGGGCTTGTCGGGCACTGCGCGCGGGAAAGGCCGCGCTGTGCGAAAAGCCGGCCGTTTTGAATGAAGAAGAGGCCCATGCGATCGCCTCTGTTTCCCGTGAGTGCGGTGTGCCGTTTATGGAGGCGATGAAAAATCGGTTTTGTCCGATGCGTACTCGCGTGAAGGGTTTGCTTGCGTCGGGCGAGCTCGGCTGTATCGTCTCGATCGAAAGCGTGCAAAAACTCGATTATGGTCAGCCGCCTTCGAGTTATCTGCTCGATCCGTTGCAGGGTGGCTGTCTATATGACATGGGCTGCTACGCGGTCGGGTGGTTTGAGGATCTTCTTGCGGGTGCGTGCGATGTTTCGTCTCGTGAAGTTCGCTGGCGTGACGTATCGGGTGGCCGCGTGGATTGGGCCGATGAGATCCATATGAGTGTCGGCGGTATACCCATTCATATGGTGTGCGACGGCAAAGCAGCATATGAAAGCCGCTTAACGATTGCCTGCGAACGGGGTTCGTTGGAAATCGAGCGCCTCCATCGCCCCGAGCTCGCCCATGTGAAGTACTCCGACGGTCGAGTGCTCGAAATCGACGCCCCATTTGAGGTCGATGATTTTTACGGCGAAGCTTCGCATGCGACTCAGCTCATCCGGGCGGGGAAACTCGAGAGTCCCGTCATGCCCCTTGCCGCCACACAGCGCTGCGCGCAGATCATCGATGCGATTCGCTTGACGCTCTAGGCTGCGGTGCTGCTGCTCAAGGGGGCTCGGCGGACCGTGCCCCTGATGCCCCTTTTATATCTTGCGGTGGAATACGGTCTGTTTGCGCCAAAATAAGGCACCAATAGACCGTATTTCACCGCAACTGATGAGGGGGAGCTGGAGATGCTAACGATCGGGTGTCATCTTTCGACGACGAAGGGCTATCGGGCAATGGGGGAGACGGCGTTGTCCATTGGTGCCAATACCTTTGCGTTCTTTACGCGCAACCCGCGCGGTGGCAAGGCAAAAGACCTTGACATGGATGACGTGGCGGCTCTGCGCGAGCTTATGGCGCAAAACGACTTTGGACCGCTGGTGGCGCATGCCCCGTATACCTATAACCCCTGCTCCGCTAAGGAGCGGGCGCGCGAGTTTGCCTTGGAGGCTATGGCGGAAGATTTGCAGCGTCTGGAAGCACTGCCCGGCAACTACTACAACTTCCATCCCGGCGCGCATGTGGGACAGGGGGCAGACGCCGGCATTCAGATGATTGTCGACACGCTGTGCCAGGTGATGTTTGAGGGACAGCAGACGACGGTATTGCTCGAGACCATGGCGGGTAAGGGCACCGAGGTGGGCCGTAGCTTTGAAGAGCTGGCGTGCATTATCGAGGGCGTTGCCGCCAAGTGTCCAGAGCTGTCCGATAAGCTGGGCGTTTGTTTGGACACCTGCCATGTGAGCGATGCCGGCTACGACATCATCCATGATCTGGACGGCGTACTCGACGAGTTCGACCGCGTGGTGGGTATCGACCGTTTGCGTGCCGTGCACATCAACGATTCGAAGAACCCCTGTGGCGCCCATAAAGATCGTCACGAGTGCATCGGCAAGGGATACCTTGGCAGCGAGGAGTTTGGCGGCGGTATGCAGGTTATACAGAATATTGTATCGAATAGCCGCTTGCGCGCATTGCCATTCATTTTGGAGACACCGAACGAACTTGCAGGTTATGCGGCTGAAATCAAACTGTTAAGGTCGTTGCAGCAGTAATGACTGTCATAAAGTGGAGTGCTCCATTCACGTTATGGGTTTGTTTCAATCAGTTTTCTAATTGCGGATTCTTCCAAGCGGGTGCATAATAACCCTCAGTTTTTGCAGGCCCCTGAATCACGTGGGGTCATTGGAAGGAGACTGATTATGAAGCTCAAGAAGCTTGGCGCATTTGCCGCCACGGGCGCCATGGCACTCGCCCTCGCACTGACGGGCTGCGGCTCGTCCAACGCCACCTCTGGTTCCGATGCCGGTTCCAGCAGCTCTGACGACGCGAAGGTCGAGAAGGTCGATGGCTCCAAGGAGTACGCGCTCGTCAAGGACGGTACGCTGACCGTCGGCACCTCTGCCGAGTACGCTCCGTTTGAGTACAAGGACGACAACGGCGACTACCAGGGCTTTGACCTTGAGCTCATCAAGGCTATCGGTGACAAGCTGGGTCTGGATGTCGAGTACGTCAACAACGACTTCGACACGCTCGTCCCCGGCGTTGCTTCGGGCGCCAAGTATGACGTTTCCATCGCGGCTATCACCGACACGCCCGAGCGTGAGAAGGAAGTCGCTTTCTCCGATTCCTACTACATGGACGATCAGGCTATCGTGACCAAGGTCGATAACACCGACATCACGGCCGACAACTACAGCGAGAAGCTCAACAACGCCGACGCTACCATCATCGTCCAGTCTGGATCGACCGCCGAGGCCTTTGCCCAGGAGAACTTCCCCAAGGCCAAGATCGTCCCCTACAAGGACGCCACCGAGTGCTTCAGCGCCCTGCAGTCCGATAAGGGCGATGCCGTAGTCACCAACCGCTCCGTTGCCAGCCAGCTGACCGCCGAGCAGTTCAACACCTGCCAGACCATCAAGCAGGTCAGCACCGGCGAGGAGTACGCCATCGCCATCAACCAGGGCAACACCAAGCTCAAGGACGACATCAACCAGGCCATCAAGGACCTGACCGACGACGGTACCGTTGACGCCCTCATGGCTAAGTACAACATCAAGTAAAATAGTCACTTGATTGCGCGCGGGCCCTTTCCGTTTTGCGGAGAGGGCCTTTGCGCTTTTCTTGACGGAGAGCGTTTCCGTCTCGTTTTGCCGGCAACTTCTACGATAGGAGCCACCTTGTCTCGACTGAACAAAGGAGCCGCGGAGCAGCGTTTTCCACTGCCCGCCTTGCTCAAAAAGCTAGCCTGCGTCATGGCCGTGGCGCTCGCGCTGGTGTGCGCGGGGGCATATGCGCCCACGACCGCCCAGGCGCTTGAGACCGCAAAGATCACCGCCCGACCCAATACCGGTTCGGGCAGCGCTGTGGTCGGCGGCACCGAGACGCGAATTACCTGGGAAGTTCAGGCCGATGCCGACGAGGAGCTGAGCGGTCTTTCGCTGACGTTTGTCGACGGCACGACGTTTGGTGCCGATGACACGCGATTGACGATGCTCTCGGGCGATGACCTTATGGACCGTACGCCCATGAAGCCCACGTGCAAGGTCGATGGTCAGACGCTCAAGATCGATTTTGGTGAGACGGCGCCCGCCGGCGGTTATTTCCGTGTCGAGGTCTACGGCGTGACCTTCCCCGTCGAGGGCGGCGACGAGGCCTTTAGCGGCACCTACACTGCGGCCGATGGTTCGACCAAGAAGATCTCCAAGATTCCGTCGGTGGAGATCAAGGGCGTGACGGCATTCGATAACTTCCTGGCCGACCTTAAGGAGCAGCCGTGGGTCGAGGCATGGAATTCCAACATGTTCCTTCGCCTGTTCCTGAACCCGGTCATTTTGGTCCAGAGCCTGCCGATCGTCTTCAAAGGCTTCCTCATGTCGCTCTCGATCGTGCTCGTGGCGTTTCCGCTGGCAATTCCCTTTGGTTTCGCCCTGTCGCTCATGCGCATCTCCAAGTCGCGCATCCTGCGTTGCCTTGCCGGTATCTATGTGAATATCATTCGCGGTACGCCGGCGTTCCTGCAGATCTATATCGCGTTCTTCGGTCTGCCGTTGGCCGGCGTCAAGGTGGACGACTACGTGCTCGGCGTCATCGTCATGGCCATGAACTCGTCTGCGTATCTGTGTGAGATCTTCCGCGCCGGTATTCAGTCGATCCCCAAGGGCCAGAACGAGGCTGCGCGTTCGCTGGGCATGAACGCGTTCCAGACGCTGCTCTATGTCATGATTCCGCAGACGTTCCGTAATGTCCTGCCTACGCTGACCAGTGAATTTATCCTGCTTTACAAGGATACGTCGCTGCTCGCGGCTGTGGGCGTGGTCGAGATCGTCATGAACGCCCGCACCATCGTGGCCACGACGGGCTCCATTACACCGTACGTGGTTGCCGCCCTGTTCTATCTGGTCATCACCCTGCCGCTCGCTCGCTTGGTGAGCGGTCTTGAGGCAAGGCTTTTAGGCACGGCCGAGGCCAAGAAGAAGCGTCCCGCCAAGAGCGCCGGACAGGTTGTCGCGACGCCCGCCGATCACATCGCCGGTCTGTAAGGAGGTCCTATCATGAGCGAAACCAATAACTCGAACGAGGTTGTCGTCAGTATCAAGAACCTCCAGAAAGCCTTTGGCGATAACGTCGTTCTGCGAGATATCGATCTGGATGTGCATAAGGGCGAGGTCGTCGTAGTTCTGGGTCCCTCGGGCTCGGGTAAGTCGACGATGCTTCGCTGCATCAACCGTCTTGAGCATCCCACGAGTGGCTCGATTGTCGTTGAGGGTGTGGACGTGTGCGCCAAGGGCGTCGACCTTAACAAGGTGCGCACGCATCTGGGTATGGTGTTCCAGCAGTTCAATTTGTTCCCGCACCTGTCAGTCAAAAAGAACGTCATGCTCGCACAGCAAAAGGTACTCAAGCGCAGCAAGGAAGAGGCCGAGAAGATTGCCGTCGAGGAGCTGACCAAGGTCGGTCTTGCCGAGCGTATCGACTTTATGCCGAGCCAGCTCTCGGGCGGCCAGCAGCAGCGCGTTGCCATCGCCCGCGCCCTGTCGATGAACCCGCACGTCATGCTCTTTGACGAGGCCACCTCGGCGCTCGACCCCGAGCTCGTGCGCGACGTCCTGGGCGTCATGCGCGACTTGGCGCGCGACGGCATGACCATGATCGTCGTGACGCACGAGATGGGCTTTGCCCGCGATGTCGCCGACCGCGTCGTCTTTATGGACGGCGGCGTCATTGTGGAAGAGGGTACGCCGAGCGAGGTCTTCGACCACCCCAAGAGAG
>CABVAS010000115.1 GCA_902496375.1 uncultured Collinsella sp. | reverse complement strand
GCGCCGAGCCAGCCGTGCCCGTGCCGATCTGGCGAGGCGTTCTGAAACACCTCGGCGCCCGCACTCAATCAATAATCTAAATTAATGAGCTGCCCAGTCAACGGCTTCACTCCAACGCTCGACAAGCCGCTCCAAACGCCACGCCGCGTTGGCAGGACTCGTCGACGGCAGCACGATGGCGGGTAGCCCCGTCCGCTCTTGTAGATAGCGTTTGTAGAGCCGTCCGGCCGTGCCGCCGTTGCAGACAACGATCTCGATCGGCGTGGCATCCACAATGCGTTCAATATGTGCCGGCACAACGTTTTTGATGCTAGCGTCACTCGAGCCCTTAATGTCGCAGCTCTCGATCACATCCCACAGGGCTACGCCACCGTTAAGCAGCATGGATCGCTTGGCAGCAACCGAGGCGTCGAGCGTCGCGGGCTCGCCGCTCGCCAAAGAGTCTCCCTCGTTGGGCGGCACGGGCGCACCGAGGCACACGGCCATCACACGCCAAAAGCGATTCTGAGGGTTGCCGTAATAAAAGGCGTTGGCGCGCGAAAGCACCGAGGGAAACGATCCGAGCACCAAAACGCGCGAGCGCTCGTCAAACACGGGTTCAAACCCATGCTCAATATGTTGATAGCCCTCGTCGGACACAGGCATGGGCTAGGCCCTCAGTAGATAGCGCACCTCATAGGGTGCAAGCTCGAGGGTACCCGTAAGCTCGACCGTGGGCGCATCGTCGGCAAGTAGGTCGGCAAAGGAGCCGTTGAGCTCGCCGGCTCCAAAGGTATAGGGCTCGTTCACGGCATTGACCGCCACGAGCACCGTCGCGTCGTCGCAGGCGCGCTCGAACAGCAGCTGCTTGTTCTGAATCACCACGTTGCGATAGGCACCATAGTTGAGGGCACGGGCCGCCGCGTCGTCTGCCGAGCGCAGGTGCGCGAGCTGCTTGATGAAGGCCGTCAGCTCGTTGGGCGCAGGCTCATCGAGCGCAGGTCGCAGCGCCCAGTCACCATCGGGGCCGCCCTTTTCGCCAGGAATCCCCCACTCGCTGCCATAGTAGACGCACGGAATGCCCGGCATGCCAAAGAGCATGCCATAAGCGGGGCGCAGACAGGACTTGTCGGTAAGGATGCTCGCCAGGCGCGGCACATCGTGGTTGTCGACAAACGACAGCAGATGCTTGCCGCGATAAATGCACCACGGGTCACCGCCAAACTGGCGGTGCAGCGAGTGCGCGATCTCGAACATATTGACCGAGTTAAAGCTGGAGTACAGGCCCTTGTAGCACTCGTAGTTGGTGCAGGAGTCGAGCATCTCGTCGTTGACGATCTGGTTGTAGTCGCCGTGGAGCGTCTCGCCGATCAGCACAAAGTCGGGCTTGAGCTCACGGGCAAAGGCGTGCAGGCGGCGCATAAAGTCGCGGTCGAGCATATAGGCAACGTCCAGGCGCAGGCCGTCGACGCCAAAGACGTCGGCCCAACGGCGCACGGACTCGAGCAGGTAATCGACCACGGCGGGGTTTTGCAGGTTGAGCTTCACGAGCTCAAAATGGCCTTCCCAGCCCTCGTACCAAAAGCCATCGCCATAGCAGGAGTCGCCGTCAAAGCTGATGTGGAACCAATCCTTGTAGGGCGAGTCCCACTTGCGCTCCTGCACATCGCGGAAGGCCCAAAAGCCACGGCCCACATGGTTGAAGACCGCATCGAGCACCACGCGGATGCCATGGGCGTGCAGCGTCTCGCATACAGCGGCAAAATCGGCATCCCCACCCAGGCGACGGTCGATATGGCGCAGGCTGCGCGTGTCGTAGCCATGGCCGTCGGATTCGAGCGGCGGGTTAATGAGCACAGCACCGATGCCGAGCTCTTGCAGGTAGTCGGCCCATTGGGCGATCTTCATGATGGGCGCATCGGGGTTGGGCGCTGCGTTGGCAGCCTGGGCGAGCTCATCTTCGGCAACGGGCGCGGCGTTTTCGCGCGGAGCTCCGCAAAAGCCCAGCGGATAGATCTGATAGAACGTCGTCTCGTATGCCCACATAGCAACCTCCCGGTAAGCTCAACACAACGACATCCATTGTATGCCCGCCGCGTATCCCCTCCCCCAAAATAAGTTGCGGTGAAATAATTCCTGCTTGGGCCTTCAGAGGCCTTAAACAGGAGCTATTCCACCGCAGCTGATGAGGGGACGTGATTAGGCGACGGGCTTTGCGCGGCGTATGGCCGGGAACAGCACCGTGATGGCGAGGATGACGCCCACGACGGTAATCGCCCCGCCCGCGAAGCCAATCCAAGCGATACCGGGACCCGAAACCACGGCGCCACCGATTGCGGTGCCCGTGCCGATACCCAGATTGAACAGGCCCGAGAAGATCGACATGGCGACGGCCGACGAATCCGCCGGTGTGTACTTGATGAGCTCGGCCTGAAACGCCACGTTAAAGGCCGTGGCGCAGCAGCCCCATAGCGCGCAAACAGCGAGAACGGCGACGAGCGACGGTGCAACCGGACCCATGAGCAGCAGAGCCACCGGCACGCCGGAGAGCGTGATAGCCAAGAACGGGAAGCGATGCCCATCGAACAGACGGCCGAACAGCCAGCTTCCGAGCAGACCAGAGCAGCCGAACGCCGTCAGCGTCATGGTAATAGCGCTTGCGTCGACGTGCGCGACCTGCGCCAGGAACGGCTCGATATAGCTGTAACCCGCATAATAGCCGGTTGCCATAAAGACCGTGACCGCGTAGAGCGCGATCAGGAACGGGTTCTTGAGCAGCACGGGCAGCTGTTTGACGGTAAAGCGCTCACCCGCCGGCATAGCCGGAAACACCGCGGCTTGGTACACCACCGCGGCGGCAGAGAAGGCACCGACCACGGCGAATGTCATGCGCCAGCCCACGGCCAGCCCGATGGCGCGGCCGATCGGCAGGCCAAAAATCTGCGCGATGGACGAGCCCGTGGCGATTATGCTGATGGCGAGCGCCCCATGGCGGGTGTCGACCAGGCGCGAAGCCATGATCGAGGCGACCGACCAGAACACGGCATGCGCGCAGGCGACCACCAGACGCGCGCAAACCAAAATAGGATAGGTGGGCGCCAAGGCGGACAAGAACTGGCCGAGCGAAAACACGGCCAAAACGCCCAGCAGCATCCGCTTGAACTCAAAGCGCGAGGCAAACACCATGAGTGGCAGCGACAGCAGCATGACACCCCAGGCGTAGACCGAAATCATGATGCCTGCCTGGGCCTCGGTGAGCGAGAACGATGCGGCAATATCAGTCAGAAGGCCAATGGGCATGAACTCTGATGTGTTGAACACGAACGAACAGCAGGCAAGCCCGATAAGCGGGAGCCACTGCTTGAGCGAGATGCCATCTTGTCTTGCCTGAGTCATGTAGGAACCCCCTCCGATTGTCTTGAGCGATGGGCGATTATATAGCAACGGCCCCGCATCCGTCAGCAACAGATGCGGGGCCGTAATCAACTCAATACACAGAGGTTGCGCCATCAATAAATAACTAAGCCAGCCCCAGCAATATGCCCGCCGAATGCACGACAAACGCCACGATCCAGGCGACCGTCACCTGAAACGCGAACACGGCCACGGCATAGCGCGCGCCCAACTCGCTCTTGACGGCGCCGATTGCCGCTACGCAGGGCGGGTACAGCAGCGTAAAGACCAGGAACACGTAGGCGGTAAACGGCGAAAACATGGTCGACAGCGCCGCGGGCGACGTTGCGCCCAAAAGCACCGTGAGCGTCGAGATGACGCTCTCCTTGGCAATGAGTCCGGTGACGAGCGCCGTCGACGCACGCCAGTCGCCAAAACCGAGTGGGGCCAACACCGGCGCGATGATGCTACCCAGACCGGCAAGCAGACTCTGCGACTGATCGGCGACCACATTAAAGCGGATATCGAACGTCTGGAGGAACCAGATGACCACGGTGGCGGCAAAGATAATGGTAAAGGCCTTGGTAATAAAGTCCTTGGCCTTATCCCATGCCAGCATCACCGTCGTCTTGACGCTCGGCAGGCGGTAATTGGGAAGCTCCATGATAAACGGCACCGGGTCGCCCTTAAATGCCGTGCGGTTGAGCACCAGGGCGGCAATGCAGCCGACCACGATACCAATCAGATAGAGCGAGACCATGGCGGGAACTGTCGCCTGCGGGAAGAATGCCCCGCACAGCAGACCGTAGACCGGCAACTTGGCCGAACAGCTCATGAACGGCGTGAGCATGACCGTCATCTTGCGGTCGTGCTCGGATGGGAGCGTACGGGTCGACATGATAGCCGGCACGGTGCAGCCAAAACCGACGAGCATAGGCACGAAGCTGCGGCCCGACAGGCCAAAGCGACGCAGCACTTTATCCATGACAAAGGCCACACGCGCCATGTAGCCGGAGTCTTCCAGAATGGAGAGGAACAAAAAGACCACGACGATAATCGGCAGGAAGGTCAGCACGCTGCCCAGGCCCGTAAGCACGCCGTCGACAGCCAGCGAGCGCACCACGTCGTTGGTGCCGAACGCCTTGAGGCCCGCATCGGCCGAGGCGATGATGGCAGCGATGCCGTCCTCCATAAGTCCCTGCAACGCCGCGCCAATCACGCCAAACGTCAGCCAAAAGACGAGACCCATGATCACCAGGAACGCTGGAATGGCCGTGTAGCGACCCGTCAGGATGCGGTCGATCTTGACGGAACGCACGTGCTCGCGGCTCTCGTGCGGCTTGACGACGCAGCGCCCACACACGTCGCCGATAAAGCCGAAGCGCATGTCAGCCAGTGCAGATAGACGGTCGGTACCGGCCTCACCCTCCATCTGGGTAATGATGTGCTCGATGGCGTCAAGTTCGTTACGGTCCAGATGAAGCGCCTCGGTCACCAGCTCGTCGCCCTCAACCAGCTTGGTCGCCGCAAAACGCACCGGGATATGCGCCGTCGCGGCATGGTCCTCGATAAGGTTGGCGATGCCGTGAATGCAGCGATGCAGCGCGCCGCCGTCTGGACCATCGGGCGCGCAGAAGTCCAGGCGACCGGGGCGCTCGCGGAACCGCGCCACGTGCAAGGCATGATCCACCAACTCGCCAATGCCCTCGTTGCGGGCAGCGCTAATGGGAACAACAGGCACGCCCAGCAGGCTCTCGAGCAGGTTGACGTCTACGGCACCACCATTGGCGGTCACCTCGTCCATCATGTTGAGCGCGATGACCATGGGGCGGTCGAGCTCCATGAGCTGCAGTGTCAGGTACAGGTTACGTTCGATGTTGGTGGCGTCGATAATGTCGATGATGGCATCGGGGTTTTCGTCCAGGATAAATTGGCGACTGACGATCTCTTCGCCCGTGTACGGAGACAGCGAATAGATGCCGGGCAGGTCGGTAACGCTTGCCTCGGGATGGTTACGGATGGTGCCGTCCTTGCGGTCGACCGTCACGCCGGGAAAGTTACCGACGTGCTGGTTGGAGCCCGTAAGCTGGTTGAACAGGGTGGTCTTGCCGCAGTTTTGGTTGCCGGCGAGGGCAAAATGCAGGGGCGCGCCCTCGGGCACAATCTATAGATCGGAAGAGCG
>CABVAS010000114.1 GCA_902496375.1 uncultured Collinsella sp. | reverse complement strand
CAGGGTGCAGCTCGCCGAGCGTCTTGTGCGACACCGAAAGCTGGATGTTTTTAGTCGAACGGTCGAGCAGGTCCATGTAGGACCAGGCGATGATGTCCTCGCCGAGCGGTTTGCCCAGGTGCTTCATAAAGCCTTCGACGATATGCTCGAGCGCGGGGCTGATGGCGCGTAGCAGACCGCGGGCGCCCACTTCGGCGCCCAGCAGGCGCAGCTGATTTTCGCCCGACATGGAAAACTTGATGTCGTTTACGCGCACGACCTTCATGCCCTGCGTGTCGACAATTTGCTTGTTAAGCACGTCGCGGGCGAGTAAGAGTTCGGTCGGCTGCAGGTACGAAAAACGGATTTCGGTGGCCGACGTCTTAAGGTGTACGCCCGTCTCGTCGATACGGTCGACCCATTTGCGCCAGCTGATCATAAACGGCGTCTTGCCGGGTCCGCGGAACGCGAGCGACGTCACGTGCGGAAAAACTTCGCCGGTAGCAATACCAAAATCGTTCACAACGCCGAGCTTTTCGCCGTCGACGTCCAAGACCGGCAATTTGAGCATCTCACTCAGATAATTCAATGGTGCTCCCCATCATTATTCCTCCGAACGCGGCCACGCGTGCGGCGTCCGGAGGCTTCTGGATATGTATACGCATGCGCGGGCGGCACGCCGCTCGACGCTTACACCCCGTGCATGCGCAAAAAGCACCTGCATGGGGTCATCGACTGTATGGTCGAGGTTTGGATTTCACCTGTAACCTTTCTCTTGACCCTCATTAACCGCAGTAACTATAGCATCAGCATCGCCCTGCGGCATCGAATTTATGCGCTGCACATTGCAGGCATACCAAACACTGACGCATCCGTGACATAGTCATTGGGGACGTTCTTAAATGACTACCCAATAACTACTCTGTGGTGTCGTCGTCCTCGGCAAGCTGGGGGAACACGGCGTCCTTGGGCATGGTGGCCTTCGTCAGCGAGGTGAGCTTTTTGCTCAGCGACGTGTCCGTCTTGACCAGGTCGCTGAGCGTCACGATCTTGTAGCCGTCGGCAATGAGGCCGTCGATAATCTGCGGCAGCGCCTCGAGTGTCTGCTCAGCGCATTCGTCTCTATCGGTGAGCAGCACGATATTGCCCGGCGTCACCGAATCGAGCACCGTCGAGACTTGCTCGTCGGCACCGTTGAGCAGCCAGTCGCCCGAGTCAATATTCCACGAGACCACGGCGGAGACCAGGTCCATCGCATCAATCCAGTTTTGCTCGTCAAAGGCAGCGTAGGGAGCACGCAGTAGCATCGTCTTCACGCCGGTCGCCGACTTAATCGCATCGGTGCCTTTCGTGATCTGCTCGCGTACCGCCTCACGGTCCTGATCCTTGAGCGAATCGTCGCTGTAGCTGTTGGATCCGATCTCGCACCCGGCATCGACAATCGCCTTGGCCGTGGCAGGAGAGGCCTCGACCGCATCGCCCGAAAGGAAGAACGTCGCGGTGACGCCCTTTTCCTTGAGCACCTGCAAGATCTGTTTGGTGGCGCCGCTCGGACCCTCGTCAAACGTCAGCGCCACGTACTTTTTGTTGCCCTTGGGCGCCACGCTGGCGCACGCAACAACGCAATCGGTGGCGGGCACAACCTCGCCGCGGTCTTGCGTCTTGCCCGACTGCTCACCAACCCACACCTCGGAGCGGCCCTGGACACCCCACGTCTGCACATACTCGATAGCGCCCGTGCCCTCGACCTTGAGCTTGGGCTCGATAACCGTAGCCTGAACCTCGTGCTTCTCGTAGGTGTTACGGCCATCCTTGACAGTCACCTTCTCGCCGCCCTCGAGTTCGCGGCTATCCCATTTGCCCTGCTTCACGCGCTTGCCGTCGACCTTCACCGACAGCTTTTCGCCCCCATGGCGCTTGAGCACGCTGTCATCGACGGCCAGCAGGTCGCCTGCGTCGTAGGTGTCAGTCAACTCCTGATCGTCGATGAGATTCTGCAGCGTAGAGCCCACGCGCACCGCGATCTTCTGGCCGTTAAGTTCCACGTCCACGCTGCGGTTGACGTAGCCCACGACGGCAGCGATAAACAGCACGAGCGCGCAACCCACGGCGATGAGCGCATAGGGCAGGCGAGACGAACGACGGGGTGTGCGGCTGTTGCCGATGCGAGCGCTGCGATCGCTAAAGCCGCGGCTATGGTTGAGATACATCGCGCCGGGCTTACGGTGACGCTTGCGCTGACCGCTGGGCAGCTGCCCCAGGTCGCGGCGCGCCGTCGGACGCGCACCCGAACGCCCGTTTAAGTTGGATCCGTTTTGGCGCATGTGCCCTCCCCCATAAACACAGCAAGCCGGAGCAACAGGTCTCCGGCTTGCCTCCCATCATTTGGTACGTCGCTATTTTGTAGCTTTTGACGAGCCTCCGCTCGCCTTTTGGTATTCGTCCTTAAAGGCCTTGAACATGCCGCGCGTCTTGCCGAGCTGCTTGCCCAGTGCGCGACTGCCCTTGTCCACGGCAACCGATCCCTTGTCGTCGAGCACCTTGGCGCCCTTCTTGACCTTATCGCCCACCACGACGCTTGCCTCGGCAGCCTTTGCGGCGGCGCCGCCCGAATACCCGAGCGACTTGACCTCGTCCGAGACGACCATCGCGCCGTTCTCGTAGCCGCGCAGCATCGTCGGCGGCACCTGCGTGTCACCAACCAAAACACTCGAAGCAGCACCGGCGGTCACATAGAATGCCTGCACGATGCCCGAACGCGGCTTGAACTCCACATCCGAGCAATAGCCCACGACGTCGCCCGATTCCGTGCGCACGTCCATACCGACCCAGATGATGCAATCGTCCAGGTTGATGTCGAGGCGCTTGGCGGCGGCGGCATCGTACGTGTCCTTGACGTCATCGACCGCAATGGCGCCCTCGTAGACACCAATGGCGTCGAGCGCTACGAATCGGTCGGGACGCTCGATCATGCCCGCGATATCGGACTGGCGGACCATAAAGCCGACCACGCGCGTACCGCCCGGGGTAAAGACCGGAAAGTGAATCTTTCCGAGCTTTTTAGGGCTGCGCGGCGTGCCGTCCTTTTTGGTGCGCTTGTCCTCGGTAGGCTTGCGATAGATCTTGGCGCCGACAAAATCCCCGGCGCGCATTATGCCTCGGTCGAGGGCTCCGCAGCCTCGGTATCAGCCTCGACGGCGTTCTCGACCACGACGTCGGCGGCAGGCGTCACGTTGCCGCCCGAAATGGCGTCGTTGAGCTGCTCGCGCAGCTGGTCCATGCGCTCGCGGGCCAGGTCGACCTTGGCGCGCAGGTCGTCGGTCTTGGCGTCGACCATCGGGCCAAAGTCATTCACCGCAGCACGGGCCTCCTCGGCGCTGTGCTCGTAGGTGTCGCGCATATTGTCCCAGGCGTCGTTGGCGATATCGGCAGCCATGGCGCGGGTCTCGGCGCCCGAGCGCGGGGCCAGAGCAACGCCGACAATAGCGCCGGCAGCGGCACCAAAAAGTGCGCCGGAGACAAAGCTGAAAGTCTTACCCATGATCATTCCTCTCCTGCGGGCACGTCGGTGCCCACCGTTTGAATGCTGTCCATTATACCCGCAGCGTATCACTTGCCGCTCCGCTCATCTACGTACGGCAAAAGCGCAGGTGCGTGATGGTGATAAACGCGTAGGCCTACTCCTGAGGCATAGCCGGCATGGTCACCGTGGCACCCGGGTCCTCGCCGGCGCCGTCCACGAGCGGCAGGCCGCCCTCATGCGCAGGTCCTGCCGGAACCGTCGCCGCACCGCCAAAGACGGCAGCGGAAGCCTCGTGGTTCTCGGCAACCGCGCCCTCGGTATCAATCGCCACCTGGGGCTCGTCGTCAAAGTTGGGGACACCCTGGGGCTCGGTGGGAACGGGCTCGGCGGTCGCATCGGCAACGGGCTCGGCGTCGGCCGGCACATCGCCCTCGTCAGCGCCCTCGTCCTCGGCAGCATCTTCGCCGTTCGCAGCGGCGACGGCCTCGTGAGGATCCTTGCCCTCGGCCTCGGCGCGCATGCCCAGCACCAGGTTGCGCAGGCCCGCGACCGTGCCCTCCACGTCGGGGGCAGGCTGGTCGGCGTGCAGGTACGCCCAGTCCATCATAAAGGTGGCCGAAGACAACGCGCCGATGGCCAGCGCGTCGTCGGGGCACGAAAGCTCAACCTCAAAGACGCGCTCGTCGTGCTCGCTTACGCGCGTGCGGCCGCACGAGATGCTGCCGGCAAGCCCGGTCTCGTTCATGAGCTCGACCGTCACATGCTCAAGCAGATGGCAAAGCTCGGTCTGGCCCATGCAGTCCTGGAACTCGCGACCGGAATCGCCCAGGCACAGGTGCTTGGCAATCGCCGGCACCAGGTAATACACGCGCGCCGTGGCCTCGATATCCTCCGAGGTCATGAGCGGCATGCCGGGGTTCACCAGCACATGCGCGCAGATCTTGTCCTCGCTGACGGTGACCTTAAGGATGTTGAACAGGCCTGCCATAACTCTCCCCTACTCTTCCTTGTCCTACTCGTCGCCGTCGTGCGGGTCCACAGAACCCGCACCCGACGTCGTCGGCTCGTCTACCGAAGACTCGGAATCCTTCTTATCGGTTTCGGCCGGAGCGATCACGCGAATGAGCGAGATGCGCTGGCCACGCATCGACTGCACTTTAAACTTGTACCCCGCGACCTCAAACACCTCTCCGATGTCGGGCACCGAGTCGCAAAGCTCCAAAATCCAGCCGGCGATGGTCTCATAATCATCGCTTTCCTCGAGCGGCCAACCAAGCTCAATCGCGTCATCGCACGAAAAACGCCCATCGACGAGCCACTCGCGGCGCGAAAGGCGCGTGAGGTACTTGTTGTCGGGGTCGAACTCGTCCTCGATCTCGCCCACGATCTCCTCGACGATGTCCTCGATGGTGATGATGCCGGCCGTGCCACCGTACTCGTCCACGACCACTACGATCTGGTCGTGCGAGGTCTGCATCTCGGACAGCAACGGCAGGATGTCCTTGGTGTCGGGCACAAAGGTGGCGTCGCGCAAAAAGTCGGCGATGGGCTGGTCGCCCTTGCCGTCGAGCGAAGGCTGGATCAGATCCTTGATGTGCGCGATGCCGGCGACGTTGTCGGGATCCTCGTGATAGACGGGGATGCGGCTAAAGCCGGTCTGGCGCATGGTGGACAGCACGTCGGCGACCGTCTCGTCGTCCTCGCACATGGTAGTGTCCACGCGCGGCACCATGACCTCGCGGGCAACGGTGTCGCCCAGGTCGAAGATCTCGTGGATCATGCGCTTTTCCTCGTCGAGCAGGTCGTCCTGCTCCGAGACCATGTACTTAATCTCTTCCTCCGAGACATTCTGGCGGTCGTCGGCGCTCTTGATGCGCAGGATGCGGGCCAGACCATCGGAGCAAGCGCCGGTCAGCCACACGAGCGGACGGGCGATCTTTTGGAACACGGAGAGCGGTCCCACGACCTGCTTGGACACGCCTTCGGCGTTGGCCAGGCCGATGCGCTTGGGCACGAGCTCGCCAATTACGATGGAGAGGAAGGCGACCGCAACGGTGATGATGACCGGCGCCAGACCGCGCGCGATGGCAGAGAGCGGCGCGATGCCAAAACTCATGAGCCATGTGGCAAGCGGGTCGGACAGGCTCGTCGAGGCGACGGCGGACGAGGCAAAGCCCACGAGCGTGATGGCGACCTGGATGGTG
>CABVAS010000113.1 GCA_902496375.1 uncultured Collinsella sp. | reverse complement strand
CGAGCCAGATACAGCCACCGTCGCGCCGGATGATATTGGCGAGTTCCTCGGTATCGCAAAAGGGGCACGCGGTGCCGGGGCGGCGGTTGTCGTCGGGCTTACCGCTCGCCTGCCGAACGTCAAATACCAGCGCCACGGGTTATACCTCCAGCGGCACGATCTTGGTGCCATGGAGCTCGGAGACGCCCAGTGCCGCCGCCACGGTATCGCGGTTGGCCGTGGAAATGCCGCCGCCGGGAAGGATGGTCAAGCGGTCGCCCGCATACTCGATCAAGCGGGCCAAGTTTTCGAAGTTGTCCTCGATCGGCGTACCGGCAGCGCCACCATGCGTCAGGATGCGTGTGATGCCGCAGTCGGCGAGTATGTCAATCGCGTCGAGCTGAGCCTCGGGCGAGAGCTGGTCAAATGCCATGTGGAAGGTGATGTCGATGGGCTCACGCTTACATTCCTCGGTCGCGCAGCCCGCAGCCATCACGAGGGCGCCAAGCGTAAGCTCGTCGAGCGCCCATCCGCCAGCGCAGGGCTTGCAGCAGCCAAAGACCAAGCCGTCAACGCCGGCGCTCACGGCAAGGCCCAGGTCCATCTCCATCATACGCAACTCGTCCTGGTTGTAGTGAAAGTCGCCGCCACGCGGACGGATCATGCACATCACCCGTGCATCGTGTTCGTGGGCATAGTTGGTCGTAGCGCTGATAACGCCGGCCGAAGGCGTGGTGCCGCCAACGGCAAGGTTGTCGCACAGCTCGATACGCCTTGCACCGGCATCGATAGCCGCCGGCACCCGCTCAAAGTTCTCGGCACAAAACTCGTACAGCATAGATAGACCCCCAAAGACAGCAGATGTTTTCCGACGGGCATTGTCACACATCCCCATGAAGTTGCGGTGGAATAGGGACTCTTTTGGCCTCTGGAGCCCGTATTCAGTCCCTATTTCACCGCAACTAAAAAGGGGCGCTGACTGAGATAGTCAGCGCCCCTTTTGTTAGGCGGGTTAGCCTCCGAGGTAGGCTTTGCGGACGTTATCGTCGTGCAGGAGCTCTTGGCCGGTACCGGTCATGGTGATCCTGCCGGTCTCGAGCACGTAGCCGCGCGTGGCGATGGAAAGCGCCATCTGCGCGTTTTGCTCAACCAGAAGCACCGTGGTGCCGGCCTTGTGCAGGTCCTCGACAATCTGGAAGATCTGTTCGATCAGAATCGGTGCCAGACCCATGGAAGGTTCGTCGAGCATAAGCAGTTTGGGGTTACTCATAAGGGCGCGCCCCATAACGAGCATCTGCTGCTCGCCGCCCGAAAGGGTGCCGGCGACCTGGCGACGACGTTCCTTCAGGCGCGGGAACTGCTCGTAGACGCGCTCCAGGCCCGGAGCCACCGTGGACTTGGGCTGTGTATAGGCACCCATCTCCAGGTTCTCCTCGACCGTCATCTGCAAAAAGGCGCGACGACCCTCGGGAACCTGAGCCAGGCCCTTACCAACCAGCTTATCAGCGGGCGTATGGGTAATGTCCTCGCCCATAAACTTGATGGAGCCGGTCTTGGAGCGCAGCAGGCCCGAGACGGTCTTGAGCGTTGTGGACTTGCCGGCACCGTTGGCACCAATCAAGGCCACGATCTCACCCTCGTTAACGTTAAAGGAGATGTCCTTGATGGCGTGGATAGCGCCGTACCAGACGTTGATGTTGTAGACGGAAAGCATCGGCTCTGCCATTTAGTTCTCCCCCTTATCCTGCTTACCCAGATACGCCTCGATAACGGCGTCGTTGTTCTGGATTTCCTCTGCCGTGCCCTTGGCGATGACCTTACCAAAGTTAAGCACGCAGATGCCCTCGCAGATGTTCATAACGAGCGACATATCATGCTCGATAAGCATGATGGCGATGCCGAAGGTGTCGCGAATCTTGACGATGTTCGCCATGAGCTCTGCGGTCTCGGACGGGTTCATGCCGGCGGCAGGTTCGTCGAGCAACAGCAGCTTGGGGTTGGTGGCAAGCGCGCGGACGATTTCCAGACGGCGCTGAGCGCCGTAAGGAAGCGAGCCGGCCTGTTCATTTGCCAGGTGCTCCATGTCAAAAATGGACAGCAGCTCCATGGCGCGCTCGTGGGCGGCCTTCTCGTGCTTCCAATACGTCGGCAGGCGCAGCACGCCCTCAAAACCGGAGTAGCGCTCCTGATTGTGCAGGCCGACCTTAACGTTGTCCTCCACCGTCATGGTATTGAACAGGCGGATGTTCTGGAACGTACGGGCAATACCCATGCGGTTGACCTGGTAGACCGACTTGCCCGAAGTGTCCTCACCGTCGAGCAGGATGGTGCCGTGCGTAGGCTGGTACACCTTGGTGAGCAGGTTGAAGACCGTGGTCTTGCCGGCACCGTTGGGGCCGATGAGACCGGCGATCTCAGTCTTGCCGATGGTCAGGCTAAAGTCATCGACTGCCTTAAGGCCGCCGAATTCAATGCCCAGGTGGATGCACTCGAGCGCCGGGCGCTGGCCCAAGTCGCGGTCGGGAACGATGGCGCCAGAAGGATACGGGACCATCTTGCCCTTGTTGAACTCAAACTTACTGGGCATCGGCTGCCACCTCCTTCTTGGAAGCAAAGCGGTCCTTAATGCGTGCGAAGAACGCCTTGAGCTGTGGGTTGTTAGTAAAGACCATGACCAGAATCAACACGATGGCGTAGATGAGCATGCGGTAGTCCGAGAACTGACGGAGCAGCTCGGGGAGCACCGTGAGCAGCGCCGCGGCGATAACGGAGCCGCGCATGTTGCCCAGGCCGCCCAGGACCACGAACACCAGAATGAGGATGGACGTATTGAAGTCGAACTTAGTGGCGGAAAGCTGCGAGAAGTTACCGCCGAACAGGGCTCCGGCAGCACCGGCGAGGGCAGCGGAAACCACGAAGGCGATCATGCGGTACTGGGTGACGGAGATGCCCACAGACTCGGCAGCGATCTTGTTGTCGCGCACGGCAATAATGGCACGACCGGTACGGCTGCGAACCAGGTTGAGCACAATCACGAGCGCGACCATAACCAGGATTGCGCCGGCAAGGAAGGTCGAATAGGTCGACACGCCCGATGCGCCCTGCGCGCCCTTGATGATGGCGGTGCCGTCCTCGAGCAGGTGCAGGTCGTCGATCGTAGAGTTACCCGTGATGTTAAAGATCACATGCAGGCCGCGGGAATCGACGCCCACAATGAGGCAGGTGACGACCTCTTTGATGATCTCGCCAAAAGCCAGGGTCACGATGGCCAGATAGTCGCCGCTCAGGCGCAGGACCGGGATACCGATCAAGAAGCCCAAGATGGCAGCGGCGATAGCGCCGACCACAATGCTGATGATCAGACGCATCGGATCGGACGGAACGGTGCTCTCCAGCGCGACGGCAGTGACGATGCCCGTATAGGCACCCACGCTCATAAAGCCCGCGTGACCCAGCGACAAGTCGCCTGCGATGCCGACGACGAGGTTAAGGGAGATGGCCATGACGATATAGGCCGTGATGGGAACCAGCTGACCGGCGATCATGCGCGGGATCATGTGGTTGGACTGCATAAAGAACACGATGGCGAACGCCACAACGCACATGGCATACGTGACAAAGTCGTGACGCGTCTGCTTGTCTTTAAGAAACTTCATAACGCTCACCTACACCTTCTCGGGGACGTACTTGCCCAAGAGGCCGGCAGGCTTGACGAGCAGGACGATGATCAAAACACCAAAGACGATGGAGTTGGCAAGGCTCGTGGAAATGTAAGCCTGTGCCATCGCCTCGATGATGCCGATGAGAATGCCGCCGACAAAGGCACCGGGGATGGAGCCGATGCCGCCGAAAACGGCAGCGTCGAAGGCCTTGATGCCAGGCATGGCGCCCGTGGTGGGCTGCAGGACCGGCGAGTAGGAGCACAGGAGCACGCCGGCGATGGCAGCGAGGGCGGAGCCGATGGCGAACGTCATCGAGATGGTGCGGTTGACGTTGATGCCCATGAGCTGAGCGGCGGCCTTGTCCTCGGACACGGCGCGCATGGCCTTGCCCATCTTGGTCTTACCTGTAAAGAACATCAGGCCGGCCATGATAACCAGGCAGGCGACGATGGTGACGAGCGAGACGGCGCTTACGTTGAACTTGGCCAAGAACTCCGGCACCTGGAAGGTGACGAGCGAAGTGAAGTTCTTGGGCGTGGCGCCCCACAGAAGCTGCGCGGCGTTCTGCAGGAAGTAAGACACGCCGATAGCCGTGATCAGAACGGCCAGCGGGCCTGCTTGGCGCAGCGGCTTATAGGCCAGACCCTCAATGAGAACACCGAGAACCGTGCAGACCACACAAGAGAGAACTACAGATGCCCAGCCCGGGAGGCCGAGATACGACGTGGCGCAGAACGAGACATAGGCACCGACCATGATGACATCGCCGTGAGCGAAGTTCAGCATCTTGGCGATACCGTAGACCATGGTGTAGCCCAACGCGATGATGGCGTAGACGCTGCCCATGGACAGGCCGTTGACCAGGTATTGGATAAAGACCGTCATGTTCCACATCCCCCTTTCGAATAGGTTTCCAGTTAATGTATGAAACAGGGACGTTACACTGTCCCTAGATACCAAGCAAGCAGGGAAGGCCAAAACCTCCCCTGCTTGGGATCAAAACCGCTCTATGTAAGGCGGCCAATTAGGCCTGTACGTACTTGCCGTCGGTGATGACGTATGCCGTGGGCTCCTTCTGGACCTGGCCCTTATCGTTCCAGGTGAGCTTGCCAGTCAGACCGTCAACGGTAATCTTGAGCATAGCCTTGGACAGCTTCTCGGCGACCTCGGTCGGATCGGCGTCGACACCAAGACCGGCCTCCTTGACGGCCTCGGCCACCGCGTGCACGCCGTCGTAGGCGTCGGCGGCAAACTGGTCGGGGGTATCGCCGTACTTATCCTTGTAAGCGTTGACGAAGTCGGCGTTCTTCTCGTCGTCGGCGGAGAACGGGGTCATGAGCAGCAGACCCTCAGCAAGAGAGGTATCGAAGCCCTCAACGCCCAGGATGCCGTCCATGCCGTCGCAGCCCATCATCTTGACGTCGTAGCCCATGTCCTTGGCGTTCTTGAGCAGGACGGACGCCGGCGTGTAGTAGATCGGCGCAAAGATCATGGTGGCGCCGGCCTGCTTGGCCTTGGTCAGCTGGTTGGTAAAGCTCGTGGCGGAGTCGTCCTTAAAGGTCTCCTCGTCAACAACCTCGAGCTTGGACTCAGCGGCCTGGGCCTTAAAGGAATCTGCGATACCCGAAGAATAGGCGTCGCCGGAGTTATAGAACAGCACGAACTTCTCGTCCGCATACTTCTGCGCCAGGAACTTGGCAGCGTTGACACCCTGGTTGGGGTCGGTGAAGCAAACCTGGAAAACGCAATCCTTGCCGTCGGTGACGTCCTCGGAGGACGCAGACGGGGTGATCATGAACGTCTTGGGGTCGTTACCGCACTCGGCGGCAACGGCAACCGACGCACCCGTGGTGGTCGGGCCGACAAGGGCCTGCATGCCCCAGTCGAGCAGGGTGTTGAAGGCGTTGACGGCCTTCTCGCCGTCGGCCTGGTCATCCTCGGCCTTGCTGGCAAGCGGCAGCTCCTTGGTCGAAAAATCCTTGCAGCCAAGCTCGACACCCTGGGTAACGGACTTGCCGTAGGACGCGTTGGCGCCGGTCAGCGGGCCGATGGTACCGATCTTAAACGAAGCGTCGCTCGAAGCGGAA
>CABVAS010000112.1 GCA_902496375.1 uncultured Collinsella sp. | reverse complement strand
CGCGCTTGTTGCCCTCCTGGACGTAGAACCGATGCATGAACTCGGTGACGATGACGGGGTTGCGATAGCCCTCGGTCACCTGGATGTCATAGAGGTTGGACCACTTGCGGGCGAACTCGGTGCTAAATGGCAACAGGGGCATAAAGTTGCACGAAAAGGCTGACTGACGGCCCTTGGTAACCGTGCCGACGACCATTTCGAGCGGAATGTCCCTTAGGCCGACGCTCTCTCGCTGACCTAAGGGGAGCTGGGCAACGAGGCTATCGAGGTCCGTAAGGTACGGGTGCTCGCTTTGGCTGATGGCGTGACGGCGTCCCTGCTCGCCGCGCTTGCGTGCTTGACGATAGGCCTCTTCCATGGTGTCTACTCCCTTAGTCGTTTAAACAACGATATGAACCATGGTACCACGATGCGAAACCACCACAAAGGTGCCTGTCCCCTTTGTGGTGGTTTTAGGCGATGATGGGGGCGATGGCGCGGATGCAGGCGTCGGCTGCCGTGAAGGTGGTGCTATCGTCGCTGACGATAAAGATGATTTTGCCCTTGACGCCAAAGTCGCCGATCTCGCTAAAGAGCACGTACGGCTCCTTGTCAAAGCCAGAGATGGGAAGCACCGCGGCCTTGGTGGCGTCGGTAAGCTCATCTGCCAGCGCATCCAGCGAGGCCCACTTGGACGTGTCCTTTACGGCAACGGGCACGGTAACGCGCCCAAAGGGCATCAAGTGCACGAGCGTGTTCTTGGAGATGTTTGAATTGGGGACGATGATGGTCTGCCCGCAGGCGTCCTCGATGGTCGTATGGCGCCAGGTGATATCTTGGACCACGCCCGACACGTCGCCGACCTCGATATTGTCGCCGGGTTTGATAATGCCCATAAACGTCACCTGCATGCCGCCGATGAGGTTTGACAGCGTGTCCTGAAAGCCGAGCGAGATGGCGATGCCGCCGACGCCAAGAGCGGCGACGAGGGCGTTTGCGTTAATGCCAAAGCAGTTGTCGAGGATAAAGCTGCCGCCGATCGTCCATATGACGGCGCGCGCGATGTTGATGAAGATGCTGGATGAAGGGAGTGGGTTATCGTCGCGGTTAAGCAGGTGGCGCAGGGTCTTGGACGCGACCTTGGCGGCAACGGCGGTTCCGATAGCCAAGATACCTGCCCAGATGATGTTGTGGACCCATCGTTGTGCAAAGAAATGAAGAATTGGCTCAAACAATTCCATGTAGGGAAACCTCCTAATGATCGTCCAACCATGATACCCACCAAAAAGCCCGTCCGATCACATTGGACGGGCTTCTGCGCTCGATATAAGGGTTAACGAAAACCACCACAAAGGTGCCTGTCCCCTTTGTGGTGGTTTTCTAGGTCGTTAGCTCAGCAGCATGCGGTCGTTGGCGAGCTCGCCGCCCGAGACCTCCTCGAACTTCTGCAGCAGGTCGGCTACGGTGAGCGACTTCTTCTCGTCGCCGGCCACGTCGTAGATCACATGGCCCTCGTGCATCATGATCAGACGGTTGCCCAGACGGATAGCGTCATTCATGTTGTGCGTAACCATGAGCGTGGTCAGATGGTTTTCGTCGACAATCTCCTCGGTCAGGTTGAGCACCTTAGAGGCCGTCTTGGGGTCGAGGGCCGCCGTGTGCTCGTCGAGCAGCAGCAGGCGCGGCTTGGTGAGCGTGGCCATCAGCAGGGTGAGTGCCTGGCGCTGGCCGCCCGAGAGCAGGCCGACCTTGGCGTTGAGGCGCGTGTCCAGACCGAGGTCCAGGCGCTTGAGCAGCTCAACGTACTCGTCCTTCTCGGCCTTGGTGACGCCCCACGAAAGACCGCGACGCTGGCCGCGGCGCTTGGCGAGGGCCAGGTTTTCGGCAATTTGCATGTCGGCTGCGGTGCCGCGCATGGGGTCCTGGAACACACGGCCCAGGTACTTGGCGCGCTGCGACTCGCTCAGACGCGAGATGTCGGTGCCGTCGAGCTCAATAACACCCGAATCAAGCGGATACACGCCGGCGATCATATTGAGCAGTGTGGACTTGCCGGCGCCGTTGCCACCAATCACGGTTACAAAGTCGCCGTCGTTAAGGGTGAGGTCGACGCCGGTAAGGGCGCGCTTCTCGGTGACGGTGCCCTTGTTAAAGGTCTTTTTGACGTGCGAGAGCTTAAGCATCTGCCTCATCTCCCCTCGTGTAGGAGCTGCGGAGCTTGTAACGCTCCCAAACCACAGGTACGCACAGGGCAACGGCGACAATCACGGCGGAGAGCAGCTTCATGTCGTTGGCGTCCATGCCCAACTGCAGCACGATGGCGCGGATAAGGAAGTACACCACGGAGCCAAAGACGGCGGAGGCAAGACGGACGCTAAACTGCGTGAGGCCGCCGGGCAGCAGACGGCCGAGTACCTCACCGATAACAATGGCGGCAAGACCGATAACGATGGCACCGGTGCCCATGCCAATGTCGGCGTACTTCTGGCTCTGGCAGATGAGCGCGCCCGAAAGGCCGATGAGGGCGTTGGAGAGCACGAGGGCGATCATCTTGGTGGAGTTGGTGTTGACGCCCAGAGCGCGGATCATGTACTCGTTGTTGCCGGTGGCACGCAGCGCCGAGCCGATCTCGGTGCCAAAGAACCAATACAGGATGGCGACGATAGCCACAGCGAGCAAAATGCCCAGGATGATGGCGACGGTGGACTGCGGCAGGCCCGTCATGTTGCTGACAGACGAGAAGATGGTGCCCTTGGCAAGGATGGGCGTGTTGGATTTGCCCATGATGCGCAGGTTGATGGACCACAGACTGATCTGCGTAAGGATTCCGGCGAGGATTGCGGGAATCTCAAAGACGGTGGTCAAGATGCCCGTGACGGCGCCCGCGATGGCGCCGGCGCACATGCCGGCCAGCACGGCGAGCAAGGGGTCAACGTTATTGTTGACGATGAGCACGGCGCAGACACAGCCGCCGAGGGCAAAGCTGCCGTCGCAGGTCATATCGGGGATGTCGAGCAGGCGGAACGTGATAAATACGCCAAGCACCATAATGCCCCAGAGGACGCCCTGCGAAACGGCGCCCTGCAATGCAATGAGCATGCTTCATACCTCCTAGGATAGGGTGGACACGTGATTTTCCATAATAGCGGTACCAATGCATAAAAGAGCTGCGGACGGATGTTTTGTCTCATCCGAAACAAGCAGGGCGAACGCCGGTCTTTAGCGTTCGCCCCAAGGACTCAGATATTGAATAACGCGGCTGTGGCGCACGTGCGGGCCCTAGACGCGTTACCGCGCATGGCGCTACTCGTCCAGAGCGGAAAGGTCGATGCCTAGGGCCTCGGCCATCTCGTCGTTCTTGACGACGACCAGGTCCTTGCTCGAGAGGTGCTTGATCGGCATATCCTCGGGCTTGGCCTCGCCCTTCAGGATCTTAACGGCCATCTCGCCCGCGGCGTAGCCCAGGTCCTCGTAGTTGATGGAGAGGGTGAACAGGCCGCCGGCCATGCACATACCCTCCTCGCCGGTCACGAAGGGGAGCTTATTCTCCTTGCAGATCTGGCCGACCTGCGAAGCGCCCGCGGCGATGGTGTTGTCAGTGGGGGAGTACAGCGCGTCGACCTTGCCCACGGCAGACTCGACGACGGACTGAATCTCGTTGGAGCTCGAGACGGTGAAGTCGGTGTACTCGAGGCCCAGCTTGTCGAGCTCCTTCTTGGCGGCCTTGATCTGGACGTCGGAGTTGGACTCGGCGGTGCAGTAGAGCAGGCCGACCTTTTTAACGTCGGGCAGGACCTTCTGCATCATCTCGAGTTGCTCGGCGACCGGGGTGAGGTCGGAAGCGCCCGTGACGTTGGTCCCGGGCTTGTCGTTGTCCTGGACCAGGCCGGAGGCGGCGTAGTCGGTGATGGCGCAGCCCACGATGGGGATATCGGCCGTGGCGCCGGCGGCAGCCTGCGCGGCGGGCGTGGCGATGGCATAAATCAGGCTGACGTTGTCGCCCACAAACTTGTCGGCAATGGACTTACACGTGGACTGGTCGTTCTGGGCGTTCTTCTGGTCGATCTTGACCTTGAGACCGCTCTTCTTGATGGCCTTGACAAAGCCGTCGTTGGCGGCATCGAGTGCGGAGTGCTCGGTGAGCTGCAGAACGCCGATGGTGTAGTCTGAACCGGCGGCAGCGGAGCCGGAACCAGAGTTGCCGCCGCATCCGGCGAGCGGGGCGAGCGCGAGCAGGCAGGCGGAGACCAGAAGGCTCCTGCGGCTGATGGTGATGTCCTTCATATCATTACCCCCAGTATAAAAATGGCTGGAAACACTGCACTGGGACAAAGTGCAAGTGGGACTATAGTAGCGCTGATGTCCATTTTTACAACAGCCTGGCGGGTTTTTTAATACAGAATCGGATGGGCGGTACGGGTAGTCGAATGGGCGGCGGAGGGTCTTATGCGGCGGAGGAGGCATCGTCCTCGTCCAGGGCGGCGAAGAGCTTCTTGCCGTCGAGGAGACGTGTGGTGACGTTTCTCATTCGGCCGATCTCTACGGTACGCAACGTGTCATCGGCGCCTCGCGCGTCATAGACCGTTCCCAGCAAATACGAGATGCCGTCTCGTTGCTTGATGGCAAAGGGCCGGAGTGTCATCCGTGCCACTTCGACCTCTCCGCGTGCCGTGACACTCGAAATATCAAAACTCACCGTGGTTCCGTGGTCGATGGCCTGCTCGATGAGCTCGCAGGCATCGATGCGCTTGACGGGCGTGCGTGTTGCCTTGGTGGATTTGTCGCCTGCGCTTGGAGCAGGCTCGGGTGCATCGAGGTAGCCGCGAACGTCGGCACTCGCCATGGCGACCAGGTGCTGCGCCATGCTTTTTCGAATGGCGATGGGCGTGGAGCGGTTGCGCATGACCATGCCGTGGAGCCGGATGATCTCTTCGTCGGTGAGCGGACGGGTCAAGAGTCGATAGCCCACGCCGCGCTTGTACTCAATTTCGTATCCGGCATGGCGAAGTGCGGAGATGGCGGTGTAGATGCTGCGCCGCGCCGCCGAGATGGGCATGCGGGCGGGGTCGTCGGGATGGGCGAGGCGCCGGATCAACTCATCGGAAAGCATGGCCTTGTCCTCGCCGGTGTTTTCGCTTAATAGTTGCAAGATACGAACGGCGCGATAGGCTGCCATCGAGGCGGCGCCCCTCGTCGTGGTCTCGTAAGTTTCAACAGCGGTTTCGGTCATGGCGCCCACGTCCTTTCCGTTTTGGGTGGCGACGGTATGGAGCCTAGGACGCGGGGCTTTCCCAGGGGTGCAGGACGCCCTGGGCGGTCGGTAGCCGTCGGCAAGCGGCGGGTCGAGTTTTCAACAGCCCTGCCCAACTGACCAAAAACTTGCCAAAAGCTTGACGGATGCTGTTGAAAAAAGCGCCCCTCGGCTTGCCGAGAGGCGCTGGCGTGATGCGCTGGAACGCGTTTGGTGGCGCTGTGGCGATTAGAAGTCGGCGTTGCCCACGGTGCGCGGGTGCGGCAGGACGTCGCGGATGTTGCCCACGCCGGTGAGGTACATCACCAAGCGCTCGAAGCCCAGACCGTAGCCGGCGTGCTTGCAGGAACCGTAGCGGCGCAGGTCCAGATAGTACTTGTACTGCTCGGGATTCATGCCCAGGTCCTTGATGCGGGCCTCGAGCAGATCCAGGCGCTCCTCGCGCTGGGAACCACCGATAATCTCGCCGATGCCCGGCACCAGGCAGTCGGCGGCGGCGACGGTCTTACCGTCGTCGTTCATGCGCATGTA
Source organism: uncultured Collinsella sp. (assembly GCA_902496375.1). GTDB lineage: Bacteria > Actinomycetota > Coriobacteriia > Coriobacteriales > Coriobacteriaceae > Collinsella. Next base: position 22 of record CABVAS010000112.1, on the reverse strand, counting down.
GAACGCCTTGATCTCGGCCGGG
>CABVAS010000111.1 GCA_902496375.1 uncultured Collinsella sp. | reverse complement strand
AGTGACGTGCGCATTTGCCGCACTTGACGCAATTGCTCACCAGCTTGGGCTCGTTCGTCCGCACCGCGCTCGCCGTAAAGTATTGAGACAGCCCCGTAAACCAACTATGCGCGTAGCTCGCGTTGTAGGCACCAAAGCAGCCGGGAATATTGATGCCCTTGGGGCATGGCATGCAGTAGCCGCACCCCGTACAGGGTACGCGATTCGATTTCTCAAACTCTCCTAGCACACGCGCGATGGTATCGAGCTGCTCTGTCGTCATCGAATCCGGCAGCGCGCGATCCGCCAGCACCACGTTCTCGTCCACCTGCGCGGTATCGGTCATGCCCGAAAGCAGCATCGTGACTTGAGGATGGTTCCACACCCACGAAAGGCCCCAAGCAGCCGGCGACTTCAGGTACGGATCGCGTACGTCATCGAGCACGGCGCGGGCCCGCGGAGGCAGCTTGCCCGCCAGGCGTCCACCCAAAAGCGGTTCCATCACAAACACCGCGAGCCCGCGCTCGGCGGCTGCTATAAGTCCCGCCGTCCCCGCTTGGTAGCGCTCTCCAGCGTAGTTGTACTGGATCTGGCAAAAATCCCAGTCATACGCGTCAAGCATCGTGAGGAAGTCCGCCGCACTGCCGTGGTACGAAAAACCTATCTGGCGAATACGCCCCGCAGCCTTTTGGTGCGCAATCCAGTCCTCGATGCCCAACGCCACCACGCGCTCCCACTGGGCGGGCGAGGTGATGTTGTGCATAAGGTAGTAGTCAATATGGTCGGTCCGCAAACGGTGCAGCTGCTCGTCAAAAAAGCGGTCGAAATCCTCCGCACATTTGCACGAAGCGTGCGGCAACTTAGTCGCCAGCAACACCCGGTCGCGCAGCCCCAAGCGCTCAAGTGAGGCGCCCACGCACACCTCGTTACCGGGATAGAGATACGCGGTATCCAGATAATTAATCCCCTGCTCCACCGCACGGGAAATGATGGCATCGGATGTCTTCGCATCGGGGTGTCCCGGCGCACCGGGAAATCTCATGCAGCCCAGACCCAGAGCGGATATTCGGTTACCACTTTTGGGGTCAACGCGGTATTGCACGGCCCCTCCTTTCGCCATCAGCACCCCGGCAAGACGAAACACAATGGTCACGCGGCCGAAACATCGTGGAATCGCAATCGAGAACGTATCGTAACGCAGCAGAAATCGAGCTGTCACGGCACCGCTTTAACATCAGCAAAAAGCCCGATGAAAGGAGCCGCCCATGCCCGCGCTCGACCTTTGGAACCTCGCCTCCCAGCTCAAAAGCAACGATTATCGCTGGGTCGACCTCACCCACACGCTCTCATGCGACACCCCGCACTGGTTTGGCTTTAAGCCATTTGAGTCCACCAAGCTCTTCGACTACCTGCCCGGCACGCCCGAGGACATGCTCGCGCCCATGCGTTGCTTCCAGTATTCGGTCGCCTCGCAGTACGGCACCCACGTCGACGCGCCGCGCCACTTCCATGTCGAGGGTCGTTCCCTTGGAGAGATTGAACCCATCGAGTTTATGCATCCGCTCTGCGTGATCGACAAGCATGAGGAGTGCGCCGCGAATCCCGACTTTATCCTGACCATCGAGGACCTCAAAGCTTGGGAGGATGAGCACGGTCGCATTCCCGAGGACGCTTTCGTCGCCTTCCGCTCCGACTGGTCCAAGCTCGCCGACCTCGAGAACAAGGACGAGGACGGCCAGCCCCACTACCCCGGCTGGGACCTCGACGCCATCAAGTGGCTCGTTGAAGAGCGCGACATCGGCGCCATCGGCCACGAGCCGGCTGACACCGACCCGGCGAGCGTGACCACGCGTGAGGACGCCTACCCCTACCCCGGCGAACAGTACATCCTCTCGGTCGACCGTTACCAGATCGAGGTCATGGACCATCTAGACGAGCTTCCCGCCACGGGCGCTGTCATCTTCTGCACCTTCCCCAAGGTGCGCGATGGCGTTGGATACCCCGCGCGCGTTTTTGCGGTCTGCCCCGCGTCATAAGTTCCCATGCGTTTGTTCTTCTAAATACGGCCATCCGGTGCACGCGACATGGCCCGGCGGCATACAATCCATCAGGCGCCCCATACGCGGGCGCCTTTTTATGGGGAGATGATTCACATGCAGATCAACAAGGTCGCCTTCATCGGCAAGGGCGGCGTGGGCCTGCTCTACGGCAGCATGATCGCCCAAGCGCTCGGCAACGACGCCGTCGAATACGTTATGGACGACGCGCGCTTTGAGCGCCACGCGGGTGATGCGCTCACCGTCAACGGCAAGCCCTGCGCGCTCAAGTCCGTCCGCGCGAGCGAGGCGACGCCCGTCGACCTGGTCATCCTCACGGTCAAGACAACCGGGCTCGATGTGGCGCTCAAAACCCTGGAAAGCGTCGTGGGACCCGACACGCTGATCGCGTCGCTGTGCAACGGCATCACGAGCGAGCAGAAGATTGCCGAGCGCTTTGGCTGGGAGCACACCGTCCTTGGTATCTGCCAGGGCATGGACGCCGTATTCCTCAACGGGGAGCTCACCTATACCAATGCCGGCGAGATCCGCTTTGGTGCGGCAGCGGGCACCGACCCCGCAACCGTTATCGCCATCGACGAGCTCTACACGCGTTGCGGCATCGCCCATACCGTCGAGCACGACATCGCACATCGCATGTGGGCCAAACTCATGCTCAACGACGGCATCAACCAGACCTGTATGGCCTACGGCGGCACCTACGGAAGCGCTACGGAGCAGGGCTCCGAGCAGCTCCGCAGTTTTGTCTCCGCCATGCGCGAGACGCTTGCAGTCGCCAATGCCGAGGGCATCGAGCTCACCGAGGCAGACCTAACGCAGATGGTGCGTCTCATAAAAGGGCTCGATCCCGCCGGCATGCCCTCGATGGCGCAAGACCGCATCGCTCAACGCAGAACCGAGGTCGAGGAATTTGCGGGTGCCATCTGCCGCCTCGCGGCCAAGCACGGTATCCAGGTGCCGCAAAACGAATGGCTCTATTCGCGCATCCGCGAAATCGAGGCCAGCTGGTAACGCCGCCGTACCGCATCCAACAGTCTCAATAGCAAAAACCGCCGCAAAGGGCACTCCCCTTGCGGCGGCTTCCTTCTTCATCTATGGGCAAAACCAGCTTCACAACGGCTAGCGCCGCACCTGCGGCGTCTCGTCCTCGTCATCGCGGCAAAGGGTCACGCCCGCACTTCCCAGCAGCGCTGCTGCGATGAGCGCGCCGACCACAATAGGAGCAGCCCCGCACGAGCCCTGCATGCCTGCGACAAACGCAGCTGTAGGGCCAAGACAGCCAAGTACCAATGCGACGGCGGCGATAGCGATATCTCGAGCGTTCATGAGACCACTTCCTCCACGAGAAAGACCTTATTTCTCATGAACCAGTGTGCCCCGCATGCATACGCCCAACGTACCGCCACGGTAAGGGCTCTGTTAACTCAAACGCACATAAAGAAAGGGCGGCTTTACGTTGCCTAAAAGCTCAGCAAAGACGCCCGCCCATCATGTGCCTATTTTGCTCTGATGGCAGATTACCAACCGGTATAGTAGTCGGTGGTTCCGGCAGCACAGCCGGAGTCATAGACCTTGCACTCGCCCTTGGAACCGGTAAACGTGGAGCCTTGGGCCTTATCGCCCGCGGCAACGACGTAGTAGCCATCGGAATCGCGCCAAAAGCCCTCGGAATCCTGCGTCCATTCGCCCGTGCGGTGGTGATACAACACGTTGCTGCTGTAATAAGTCTCGCGGCGGCCGTTATAGTTATTGACGCCGCTCGAGCGCGTCAGACCCGAGCCGTTCGCGTAATACGCAGCAGACGTGTAAGACAAGCCGGAGCAGGCGTTGTAATACGAAGCCTGGGCGGCCTCGGCGGCCTCGGCCTCGGCTGCGGCGGCCTCGAGCGCTTCGCGCTTGGCATTCTCAAGCGCAGTGCGCAGCTCATCGAGCTCGGTCGACTTCGTGTCGACCTCCCCCATCGTCAACAGACTACCCGCACCGTCGATACAACCCTGCAGCACAGCGCGCTCGTCATCGGTAGCATAGTCGCCATACATATTCATAATGATCTGAGCGCGCATCTCAAGGGAATCGCGCTTGGCCTCCATCGAGGCGTTCCACTCCTGCATGGAACCATAACCATCGCCGCGATAATCAACGGGCTGTACCAGCGTCGCCTCGGACGGCGTAGATCCAACCGTATCGGACAGTGTTGCCGCGTGGGCATCAGTTGCGCCGGCGCCTGCCAAAAGTGCCACGGTCAGAGCGGCGGAAAGGGCAGCGGCTTTCGGTTTTCGTGAATCGATCCTCATGTAGCTGGAAACCTCCGTAGTGCGTTTTTGCTGCGTTTGAGCTGCGTGTGATTCGATCGCGCTGCATAGTACCTCGAGCAAATCGCGACCTGCGGTTTTACTCAAAAGGCGCACGTCAATTGCGTAAAACTCACATCCTCTCAACAGGAGTTTTCCACAACTCAAATGCATAAAGCATGCCAAAAACCCTGTAATAGCGCCCTTCCTATGCAAAAAAGACGCCTGCGCAACCATTGCTTGCGCAGGCGCCTTGAGCAGGCATTTATGCAGTTATACCTATCGAGTCGCAAGGGGTCCTTGCACAAGTCGCCTTACTCGTCCAGCACGGCGAAGGCCTGCTTCAGATCCCAAATGATGTCCTCGGCGTTCTCGGTACCGATGGAAAGACGGATCGTGGAGGGCGTGATGTTCTGCTCGGCGAGCTCCTCGGCAGAGAGCTGGGAGTGCGTAGTGGTAGCCGGGTGCACGACGAGCGACTTGACGTCGGCCACGTTGGCGAGCAGCGAGAACACCTGCAGATGATCGATGAACTTCCAGGCAGCCTCCTGGCCACCCTTAATCTCAAAGGTGAAGATCGAAGCGCCGCCGTTGGGGAAGTACTTCTGATAGAGCTCGTGATCGGGGTGCTCAGGCAGGCTCGGGTGGTTCACCTTGGCAACGTGGCTGTCGCCGGCAAGGAACTCAACGACCTTCTTGGTGTTCTCGACATGACGGTCAACGCGCAGCGACAGGGTCTCGGTGCCCTGGAGCAGGACCCAGGCGTTGAACGGGCTGATGCAGGCACCCTCGTCACGCAGCAGGATGGCGCGGACATAGGTTGCGAAGGCGGCGGGACCGGCAGCCTCGGCAAACGAGACGCCATGGTAGGAGGGGTTGGGCTCAGCGATCTGGGCGTACTTTCCGCTCGCCTTCCAATCGAAGTTACCGCCGTCGACGATCACACCGCCCAGCGAGGTGCCGTGGCCGCCGATGAACTTGGTTGCGGAGTGGACAACGATGTTGGCGCCATGCTCCAGCGGACGGAACAGATACGGGGTGCCGAAAGTGTTGTCGACGACAACCGGCAGACCGTGCTTCTTGGCGATCTCGGAGATGTCGTCGATGTTGGGGATGTCAGAGTTGGGGTTGCCGAGCGTCTCGAGATAGATGACCGTGGTGTTGCCCTTGATGGCACCCTCAACCTCTTCCAGGTTATGAGCATCGACAAACGTGGTCTCGACGCCAAACTGGGAGAGCGTATGCTCGAGCAGGTTGTAGGAACCGCCGTAGATGGTCTTCTGAGCCACCACGTGGTCACCAGCCTGGGCAAGAGCCTGCAGGGTATAGGTGATGGCAGCGGCACCGGAGGCGACGGCAAGACCGGCCACGCCACCCTCGAGCGCGGCGATACGGTCCTCAAAGACGCCCTGGGTGGAGTTGGTCAGACGGCCGTAGATGTTACCGGCGTCGGCAAG
>CABVAS010000110.1 GCA_902496375.1 uncultured Collinsella sp. | reverse complement strand
GGCGCAGAAGTGAGCCTTCTGACGCAGCTCGGGGAAGCTGAACGGCTGGATGATGTTATCGAAGGACTCCTCGGGATACTCGTAGAAGACCCACATGGCCTTAGCGGCATCGATGGGCGAGCCGCCGCCGATGGCGATAATCCAGTCGGGCTCGAACTCGCGCATGGCCTCGGCGCCCTTCATGACGGTCTCGATGGAGGGATCGGACTCGACGCCCTCGAACAGCTTGACCTCGAAACCGCCTTCCTTAAGGTCGGCCTCAACGTCCTGCAGGAACCCGCCGCGGCGCATAGAGCTGCCGCCAGAAACGATGATGGCCTTCTTGCCCTTGAGGTTCTTCACCTCGTGGCGAGCGCCCTCACCAAAGTACAGATCGCGAGGATTGGTAAAACGTCCCATACTGTGCCTCCTAAACAAGCCCCTCTTAGACTTGCGTATATAACGGAGCACCCGATTGGCTCCGTTAGGACCGTTTTGCGCGTTGCCGGCGATGACAATGCGCGATGTCTGAACGTCTCAACGCTCAGACAAACACTATTTTACCGTTCTGGTTGGTCAGTTATTCACCTAAAGCCGATAATGATGAAACGTTTTTTCTATCCCTGAAGACCCTTGTGGGGCATTCATACTCCCAAGCTGGGCAAACGTTTTATCAGGGTTGACTACATATTCCGGGCAGGGCTGTGCCCCTCCAAAATGTGCCCCGTTCGCCGCCAAAAATCGACCGTTTACGGCACTGTGATACCACCCGCGCAACCGAGGTGCCGACATTTGTGCGACATCCGTCTTCGTGGTGCAAAGGTGCAAGTCCAAGTGCGGCACCCCCCGGTGTGCCACATGCGGGTAAACTAGAACTTTATATAGAGACATTTGAACCCTAACCGCAGCAAAGGAGGCCCCATGGCATTCGATCCCATTCAAGAGGATTGCCATCGCCTCGTTCTTGAGGCCTTGCGCCGCGACAATATCCCGCTCACCGACGGCCCCGCCGTCGAGCGTCTGATGGAGCAATTCACCCGCAACCCCGCGCCGCTCATCGTGCACGATCGCGACCGCGCCGGGCACCTCATTGCCAAGGTCGTCGAGGCTGTCGACTACCGCATCCCCTTTATCCCCGACGACGCCCAGGCAGAGCAAGAAGAAGCCGCAGCCGAGAACATGCTTCGCGAGGCAGCCGCGCTCGATCCGGCCAACTGGGATGCCCAGCGCATGCTGACGGCGCTCACCGCCGAATCCAACGAGGAATACGTACAGTATCTGGTGTCCAAGTGCGACGAGGTGGAGCACGATCTGGCGCTCAAGATTGCCTCGGCGCAGGACCCCTACGAGCGTGAGGCCGCAGGCGACCTGACCCGCCGTCCCTACCTGCGCTGGCTTGCCGCCTTGGCATCGCGCGCGCTCATTAGCGGCCGCTACCGCATGTCGCTGGATGCCGCGAATCGCAGCCTGGACTTTGCGCCCAACGACCCCGCCGGCGTCCGCCATACTGCGATGCTTGCCATGGCAAAGCTCGAATACCCTGCCGAGGAGCTCAAGCGTTTTCGTTCCGCCCACTCCGTGCCCTATCTTGCCAACGCGCCGCTGCGCCGCCGTCCCAAAGATGCGGAGCGCGACCTGGACCCGTGGACGCTCATCGCACTGATGAGCGCAGCCTGGCGCGAGCTGGATTACGAGGGCGCCGAGCACTACCTGCGCATCCTGGTGCGCTCATGCCCGCACGCGGCCGAAGCACTCTACTTCCAAACCGAGTTTCCCGATGGCGTCTATGCTCGCGTCAACGTAGGTCCGGGCTCCACCGATGAGCTTGTCCTTGCCCTGTCCGAGGCGACGCCGGTGCTGCAGGAGGGCCTAGGCGCGCCCGACAACGCCAGCTTTGCCGCCTGGGTCGCCACCAACGACATCGTGCGCTCCCAGATCGACGAACGAATCCTGCGCGCGGCCGAACAGGGATTGCCGTTTAAGGGAGGAGACCTCTAATGGATCCGAGCGTCTACATCCCCGCCTATCTGGAACGCACCTATCTGGCGTCGCACCCCGAACTCACCGATGCAGCACGCGAGCTTGTCCATAACGACATCAGCGCAAACCCTCACAAGTATGCGCAGACCGAGCATGCCCAAGCGCTGCTGTCCTATGCCGGCGTTCATCGTCACTTGCTTGACGAGCTTCGTCGCATCGAAGACATGGGCAGCGACGAGGAGTTTGAGCAGACGCGCAATCGTCTGTTCGACGATATGCGCGATGAGCTGCTCAAGATTGTTCGCGTCGATGCGCATGTCCTCGACGCCCAGTTGCTCGCCATCATCCTGGCGGACACGCCCGTCGATGCCTGCCTGGGCGACTTGATGAAGCTCGAGACGAGTACGGCCGACTACCTGCAACAGAGCGTGCCCGGGTTTGATATGGAGGCCCCGCACTACTGGGCTAATAATGTTTTGGCCGACGGTGTCACCGCAGCAGACCTTACCGTGAGCGAGCCGGCGCTTATTGGCTGGCTTCACACGCTCGAGGCCATCTCGCAGCTGTGCATGGCGAGCGCTCGTTACCGTGCTGCCGCCAACTATTCTCGCCGCGTCCTTAAGGCAGAAGGCTATCCCACCCGAGCTGCCGGCACCGTCCTGCTCGCCCTCGCCCGCTTGGAAGACCAGGACGGCTTTTTTGCCCTGGCTCACCAGCTCGAGGAGCAGGTGGGAGCTGATGCACTCGAGAACTCCCCCTGGTACCTGCTCGCCCGCACGATTTTGCTGTTCAAAACAAACAAGATGCGTCCGGCGACACGCGCGCTGCGCGAGTTTGCCAACCGCTGCGAGGGCGGCGCGTTCTTCTTGCTGAACCCCATGTACCAGACACCGTACCTTCCCTGCCGACCCGAGCCGCACGACCCGTGGGATCTTTCGCACCAGGCCGTTTGGGAGGCCGACGGCATTATCTCGGATACTCCCGACTTTGCCCCCTGGGCCAACGCTTGTGAAGACGTATCGCAGCTTGCCCAGGAATTTGCGCGCCGTTACGGCTTTTAACGGCGCAAACGCCACGACCATGTCATTCACGTTAGGAACGGCTTCATGAACTTCCGCTCATCTCTCGCCTGCACCTCGAGCGATATCGCCCGCTGGGGGCTGCGCTCCGTCCTTAAGCGCCAGGGCGGCGTACTCCCCGGCCGCATCGCCATGAAGATCAACCCCGAGCTGCTGAGCGACCTCGCGGGCCTTGTCGACCGCAGCGTGGTGATCACCGGCACCAACGGTAAGACCACCACCTCCAACCTCATCGCCGACGCCGTTGCCGCCAGCGGCGCCACCGTGGTATGCAACCGCGCCGGCAACAACATGGAGCCGGGCGTGGTGGGCGCACTGCTCGAGGCGCGCAGCGGCCTCAAGCGAGCCGGTGGCAAGCGCGTGGGCGTTTTTGAGTGCGATGAGCTTTACACCGTACGCGTTCTGCCCAAGCTCAAGCCGACGTACTTCGTGCTGCTCAACCTGTTCCGCGACCAGCTAGATCGCTATGGCGAGATCGATCACACCCAGGAGGTCATCGCCCATGCGTTGGAGCTTTCGCCGGCAACAACGCTCATCTACAACGCAGACGACCCGCTGTGTGCCGCGATCGCCGCACGCGTTCCCAATGCAAGCATCGCCTTTGGCATCGACGGCGCCACCAACACCGAGTCCGACCGTATTAGCGACTCGCGCTTTTGCTCACAGTGCAACGCGCCGCTGGAGTATGACTACGTGCAATACGGCCAGCTTGGCGCATACCATTGCCCCTCGTGCGGTTGGGCACGCCCCGCACTGGTCCGCCGTGTGACGGGCGTGAAGCTCGGCTGCGACGGCTACGGCTTCGACCTGGTCTTTGGATCTGCGCCCGACGCGGCTGCCGTACACATCGCCACACGCTACAACGGTCTGTACATGGTCTATAACGTTGCCGCCGCCTTCTTTGCCGCACGCGAGTTGGGCGTGGACACGGCGTTTCTACAGCCTACGCTCGATGCCTACGTCCCCGCCGGCGGACGTATGGGCCGCTGGGAGATCGCCGGCCGTACCGTCGAGGCAAACCTGGCCAAAAATCCCGTGGGCTTCGATCGCCAGATCCAGTCCATTAAAACGGCAGGCGGCAGGCTCTGCGCCTTCTTCCTGAACGACAACGACGCCGACGGCCACGATGTCTCGTGGATCTACGACGTCGACTTCGAGCGCATCGCCGACACACCGGGTCTTGTCGCCTTTGCCGGAGGCACGCGTGCGCACGACATGCAGGTACGCCTCAAGTACGCCGGCATCGATGCCGCGATTATCTCGGACGTCGCGCAGGCAATTGGCGCCGTTGCGGATGAAGCCGCAGGCGACACTTTCTATGCCGTCGCCAACTACACGGCCTTCCCGCCGCTGGTCAAAGAACTCGATGGGCTGAAGGGTGCCGATGCAGCCACGGTTGCTGCCCGCGCTGCAACGTGTGCCGATGGCAGTGCCGTCCCCGTCGGCATCGCGCCAGTCGAGCTTTCGCGCCCGCTGCGCATCGTCTACCTGTACCCCGATGCCCTCAACCTCTACGGCGACGGCGGCAACGTTATCGCCCTCGAGCGTCGCTGCGCCTGGCGCGGCATCCCCGTTCGCGTGGACGAGGTCCGTATGGGCGAGTCACTCGATCTCACCGATGCCGATATCGTCATGATGGGTGGCGGCTCCGACCGCGACCAGCTAGCCGTGGCACACGAGCTGCTCGCCCAAAAAGACAAGGTCGCATCCTATGTTGAGGATGGCGGCTCGCTGCTCGCCATCTGTGGCAGCTATCAGCTGCTCGGCCGTTCGTACTATATGGGCGAGGATCGCATTGAGGGTCTGGGGGTCATTGCCGCCGAAACCGTACGCGGCTCCGACCGCCTGATCGGCAACGTAGCCGTCAAAACCGACCTGGCACCTGAGCCCTTTGTGGGATTCGAGAACCATGGCGGCCGCACGCTTTTGGACGCCGATGCCACGCCGCTCGGAACGTCCGTCGTCACGGGCACCGGCAACAACGGCGACGATGGCTTTGAGGGCCTGATCTACAAGGGCGTCATCGGCACGTACCTGCATGGCCCGGCGCTGCCCAAGAACCCCGAGCTCACCGACTGGTTGATCGCCCATGCCCTCGAGCGCCGTGGCGATGCACAGGCCGCCGCCCTGCTGCCGCTCAAGCCCCTCGACGACACCTACGAGCACGCCGCCCACGACGCCGCCATGAAGCTCCTCCCCTAGCACCTCACCACCACAAAGGGGACAGGCACCTTTGTGGTGGTTTTTCAGTTTGCCAACGATATGTGAACGGCTAAAAAAGTCTGCTATACTCTTTCCCGCTGTCCCCATCGTCTAGCGGCCAAGGACGCCACCCTTTCAAGGTGGATATCGCGGGTTCGAATCCCGCTGGGGGCACCATTTGAATTGAAGAGCCCGTTACCCTCGCGGTAGCGGGCTTTTTGCTACCCATGCGCCGGGATTCGAACCCGACAGGGTGCGGAGCTGAGGAAACGCGAAGCGTTTTCCAGCGCAGCACGCAAGGAGCGAAGCGACGCAGCGGGGCGCGGCCGCCGAAAAGGCGGACGCGGAATCCCTCCGTCCCACAGCCGGCACTTGGAGACGTTCCTAAAGTGCCGGCACTAAAGGAACGTCTCCAAGTGCCGGCCTCCCAAAAATCTACCTTTAAAAGACAGGCGCCCCAAGCCCATAAGGACCAAGAGCGCCTTTCATCTAGAAAATATCAGCCCAGTTCCGAAAAGCGACCCGCATGCGACAACCAAGTAGCCGCAGGCCCCGGGAGAGTGGGGACACCGGCTTAGGTTTATCGCGAGTTCCGCACGA
>CABVAS010000109.1 GCA_902496375.1 uncultured Collinsella sp. | reverse complement strand
CATCTTGAACACCTTTCGCTCTTAACTAGGTGTCCAATTCATCATACCCACTCCAAAAGCCTCCCATTTCTCATGTCCAAGAAATGGGAGGCAGTTCAATAAGCTGCTCGGGGGCCTTGTTGCTAATGGCCGGATGAATTTCTAGCCGACCGTATCGTCAGGCGTGGGCGAGGGGTCGGGAGTGGGCGTAGGCGTGGGCGTAGGCGTGCCGCCATCGCCGCCGGTCGAACCACCAGTGGAGCCGCCCGTCGAGCCACCGGTCGTTCCGGTGCCGCCGGTGGTGTCGCCGCCCGTGGTCTCGGTCGTCGTGGTCGTCGTGGTAGTCGTTGTGGTGGTTTCCTCTTCGTCCTCGTTCTCGTCCTTGTCGTCGTTCTCCGTCTTCTTGGTGTTGTTGGTGCCGTAGAACTTCCAGACGCTGTTGTTCTTGTAGGTGGGCGCCGTTCCGGTCGCAAACTCCTCGCGCTCGGTACCGGTCAGAACGGTGTTCATAAACCGCTTAAAGACAGGCAGGTTGGTGCTGTCGCCCAGCAGGTCCGTGCCGTATTTTTGGATGGGGATCTCACCTGCGGAATAGCCGGTCCACAGGGCGCACGCCAGCTGCGGGGTATAGCCGCAGAACCACAGATTGGTGGTGTTGTCGGTGGTGCCCGTTTTGCCGGCATAGGGCTGGTTGACGCTCAGGGCGCCAGCAGCACCTGTACCGCTGCCCTGCATGACGCCGGACAGAACATCGGTGACCGCGGCGGCCTCGCCCTCGGTAAGCACCTGTGAGGGATTGTCGGTGTGCTGGTACAGCACCGAACCGGTACGAGAGTCAATCTCGGTGATGGCGATCGGCTGGCGATAGTAGCCGCCGTTGGCAAACGTCGCGTAGGCGGCGGCCATCTCGAGTGGCGAGATCGAGCCGGTGCCGAGCGTCATGACGGGAACGTCCTCGATGTTGTCCTTGGCGGGATCGATGCCGAGCTTTTTGACGAGCGAGATGATCTTGCTGTTGCCGACGGCTTCCGCCACCTGGATGTAGCCGGTGTTGGAGGAGTATGCCGTTGCCTGCTTAAGCGTGATGTTGCCATAGCTATGGTTGGCGTAGTTTTGGACCTCGGTCATGGTGCCCTTGGCCTTGAGCGGCGAGTTGCAGTTGAGGGTGACGTTGGGGTTCATGCCGTTTTGGATGGCAGTTGCCAGCGTAAAGGCCTTAAAGGTGGAGCCGACGGGACGCTTGGCCGTGGCATGGTTTACGTGGTTCTCGTCGGCGTTGTAGTCGTAGCCGCCCACCATGCACTTGATGTAGCCGGTCTTGGGGTCGACGACGACCATGCCCATGTCCAGGCCGTCGAGCGAGAGCGTGTCGAGCTGCTCGCGGACGGCATTCTCTGCCACCTGCTGCATCGTGGGGTCGATGGTGGTCTTGACGGTCAAGCCGCCCTTAAAGAGCACGTCGGTCGAGAACTCCTGCTCCAGCAGCTGTTTAACATAGGCGACAAAGTAGGGCTGCGAGTAGACGTCGACGCCGCTGCCCGAAATCTCGGTCACGTTGAGGGTGATGGGCTCGGCCTGTGCGGCATCGTGTTCCTCCTGCGTAATGTGGCCCAGGCGCAACATGTTGTCGAGGACCTTGTTGCGACGGGACAGCGCCAGGTCGGGGTTGACCGTGGGGTCGTACTGCGAGGGCGAGTTGGGAAGGCCGATGAGCAGCGCGGCCTCGCTCAGGGTGAGGTCGGCGGCGTTCTTGGACAGATAGGTCTCGGCGGCGGCCTCAATACCGTAGGCGCCGTGACCGTAGTAGATGGTGTTGAGGTACATCATGAGGATCTCGTCTTTGGAGTACATGTCCTCCATCTTGACCGCGATGTAGGCCTCGCGCACCTTACGCTCGATGGTCGAGTCGAACTGCTCCTCCTGCAGGATGGTGTTGCGCACCAGCTGCTGGGTGATAGTCGAGGCGCCTTCGTGCCCGCCGCCGAGGGTTGCCACCGCAGCACGCGCGATACCCCACAGGTCGATACCGCCGTGCTCGTAGAAGCGCTCGTCCTCGACGTCAACGGTGCCCTGCAGCACGTAGGGGGAGACCTCGTCTTTGGTGATGGACTTGCGGTTTTGCGTGTAGAAGCTCGCGATCTTGTTGCCGTTGCAGTCGACGATCTCGGTGGGCTCGCTTACCAGATACGCGTTGGCGTCGGTGTAGTCGGGCAGATCGGACAGCCAGCGGTTGACGTTGCCGACCATGCCGATGCCAAACGCGACGCCCGCAATCAGCAGAAAGCCCAAAAACGAGAGCAGGATTATGGGCAGAGCATGCGTCTTTGAACGGCTGCGTCCCTGTCGTTGGCGAGGACCCATATATTGACCTCCAGGTATGTCGTGCCGGGCGGCGGATGTGCCGTCGAGGCAGGATGGACATAAGTTATTACACGATAAACCAAACGGGGCGCGCGATGCCTCGTGTATGCTGGAAGACGGCATTTTTCAGAGTGAATGCATACCTTGGTAAGGAGTTTGCCGATGGCGATTCGGGCGATGGGGCCGAGCGGACAATACGAGACTGGATTGGATGCTGCCGGTGCGGCGCTGCCCGAGCTGCTGGCGCCGGCGGGCGGGCTCGACCAGATGCTTGCGGCCATCGCCGCGGGCGCCGATGCCATCTATGCGGGGTTGGGCGGCTTTAACGCCCGCGTGAGCGCGCATGGTTTTACGGATGACGAGTTTGCGCGCGGCTGCGCCGTGGCGCATGCCCATGGCGTGCGCGTGTACGTGACGCTCAACGTGTTCGTGTTTGACGATGAGCTGTCCGATGCGGTGGCGCTGGGAGCTCATGCACTGGAGCTGGGCGCCGATGCTCTGATTGTGGCCGATGCCGGGTTGGCCTGCGCGCTGCATGCGGCAATTCCGGGGGTCGAGATTCATCTGTCCACCCAAGCGGGCGTCCATAGCAAGGGCGCCGTGCGTTTGGCGGCTGACGAGCTGGGGGTCGAGCGCGTGACGACGGCGCGCGAGCTGACCGTGGCAGAGATTGCGACGCTCTGCGCTACCGGTGTGCCCATCGAGGTGTTCTGCCATGGCGCCATATGCATTGGCTATTCGGGTGCGTGCGAGTTTTCGGCCCTGCGGCGCGGACGGTCGGCGATGCGTGGCGACTGCACGCAGCCGTGCCGTCTGGCGTACGATTTGGTGGATGAGGCTGGGGAGAGCGTCGTTGCCGTCGAAGGCGATCGTCTGCTCTGCCCGCGTGACTATCTGGGCATTGCTCATTTACCCGAGCTTGTTGCTGCCGGGGTGGCGTCGCTCAAGATCGAGGGGCGTATGAAAAACCCCGACTACGTCTACAACGTGGTGCGGGCGTGGCGCCGGGCGCTCGATATGCTGCGCGATGGCGCGTGGGATCCCGATGCCGTGCTGGCGCTCGAGCGTGAACTGGGAAGGTCGTTTAACCGCGGGTTTACCGACGCGTATTTGCGAGGCCGCTCGGGTGCGGAGCTTATGAGTTTTGAACGCGCGATCAACCAGGGCGTGCGTGTGGGGCGCTTGGTCGCTGTGGGCCACGAAGAGGTGACCGTTGAGCTCGACGCCGCCGTGGCGGCGGGCGATACGCTCGAGATCAGGTTTTACCCGGGCGCCGACGCTCGGCCCGATGTACCTAAACGCTGGCCGCAAGTTCCCTGCCCGGTGGATGCCGCGGCGGGGGAGCGCATCGTTGTCCATTGCAAGCGTAAGGTCGACGCGGGCTGCGAGGTATACCTGATTCGCAGCGCCGGCGTGTTGGATCAGACGGCGGCGGTGTTGGAGCGCATGCGGGCCGAGGCCGATGCGGTCGTGCTTGCGAAACGCGCTGTCGAGACGCTGCCGTTTGCGGGCGTTCTGATGGATAGCGGCACGCAGCCGGAAGAGTCGGCAGAGTCTGCCGCCGCTCGCTTGGTCTTTGCCTGGCAGCTGATGGACCAGGACCCGCACGACGAGCTCGACCTGTCCGATGCGACTGTTGTGCTCGACGAGATCTGCCGTGTGGGCGATATCGAGCGGACTCGGTCGCTCATGCAGCGCGCCGGCCGCATCGTCTGTCGCAATCTGGGACAGGTGGCGATAGCTCGCGAACTGCGCGTCGCGTTTGACGTGGCGGCGCCGGTGTTCTGCGCGAACCGGGCAACGCTCGCCTGGTTGCGAGGACTTGGGACGCAGCGCGTGTATTTGCCTACCGAACTTGTCGCTCACGATGCAAAACGCGTTGCCGAGCTTGCCGCCTGTCCTGGCGTCCTGGGCCCCGTCGATACCGACCGTCCCGAGCTCATGGTGTGCGAGCACTGCCTGCTGACCGCTGAGGGCGTCTGCGCCACCGATGCGACGGGGCGGGTCTGTTGCCGCGACTGCTTGCGTCGCCGGCAGGCTCGCTATCTGGTCGAGCGTGACGGTACACGTCTGCCAGTTGCCATCGACGCATGCGGCAGGACGAGGATTTTCCTGTCGTAGGTGCTGCGTCGCGTCAGTTTGTTATCATATGAGAGTTTATGGACTTCCAGCACCGCCGTTTTCGGCGAGGGTGCTATAGCAAAAGGAGGATACCCAATGCTGTCTGTTGACGAGCAAATGCGTATCATCACCTCGGGCGCTGCGAAGATCGTCCCCGAGGCCGACCTTCGCAAGAAGCTTGAGAAGGGCGAGCCCCTCAACATCAAGCTCGGCGTCGATCCTACCAGCCCCGACCTGCACCTGGGCCACGCCGTGCCGCTGCGCAAGATGCGTCAGTTCCAGGACCTGGGCCACAACGTCACCCTCATCATCGGCAACGGTACCGCACTGATCGGCGACCCCTCGGGCAAGAATTCCACCCGCCCGCAGCTTTCGCAGGAGCAGATCGAGGCTAACGCCGAGACCTACGTGAGCCAGGCCATGAAGATCCTGGACCCCGAGAAGACCACCATCGTGCACAACGGCGACTGGATCTTGTCGATGGATCTGGCCGGTCTGCTGCAGGTGTGCTCCAAGTTCACCGTCGCCCGTATTCTCGAGCGCGACGACTTTACCAAGCGCTACCAGTCTCAGACGCCGATCGCCCTGCATGAGTTCCTGTATCCC
Organism: uncultured Collinsella sp.; assembly: GCA_902496375.1. Classification (GTDB taxonomy): domain Bacteria; phylum Actinomycetota; class Coriobacteriia; order Coriobacteriales; family Coriobacteriaceae; genus Collinsella. The sequence continues at coordinate 788 of CABVAS010000109.1, read as the reverse complement.
GTGATGCAGGCATACGATTCGGTCATGATTAAGGCTGACGTGGAGATGGGCGGCACCGACCAGCTTTTCAACCTGCTCGCCGGCCGTGAGCTCATGGAGAAGATGGGCATGGAGCCGCAGATCGCGCTCACCATGCCGCTGCTCGAGGGCACCGATGGCGTACGTAAGATGTCCAAGTCCTATGGCAACTACATCGGTCTGACCGACGCGCCCAAGGATATGTTCGGCAAGACCATGTCCATCCCCGACGAGATGATCGGCAAGTACTACCGCCTGGCGAGCTCGCTCACCCCGGCCGAGGTCGACAAGATCGACGCTGCTCTGGCCGACGGCTCTGCCGACCCCTACGAGCTCAAGCGCGCTCTGGGTCGCGACCTGTGCGACACCTACCACGGCGTCGGTGCCGGCGACGAGGCTCAGGCCGAGTTCGACCGCGTGTTCAAGGAGGGCCAGCTCGCCGACTTCCCCGAGAAGCACGTTGAGCTGACCGTCAACGACGAGGGCCAGATCTACCTCGCTGGCCTGCTCAAGGACCTGGGTCTTTCGGCGAGCGCCGGCCAGGCTCGTCGCGATATCGACGGCGGCGGCGTCAAGATCAACGGCAAGGCCGTGGCTCCCAAGAGCTACAACATCGATCCGAGCGCCCTCAAGCTTGGCGACACCCTCTCCGTGGGCAAGCGCAAGGGTTTCAAGTTGATTTAGTTCCGCAGTTCTAACGAACGGCGGACCGGCCGACGCTGCGTGAACTGGTTGAAAGACAGTGGAAAATATACCGTCCGGGTGTTTAC
>CABVAS010000108.1 GCA_902496375.1 uncultured Collinsella sp. | reverse complement strand
TGGGTGCTCTGGCGGGTTTCTACGGCGGCATCTGGGATACGATCATCATGCGCTGTGCGGACATCTTCCTGGCGTTCCCGTACGTGCTGTTCGTTGTCGCCATGATCGCCGTTATCGGCCGTGGTCTTCAGAACGTCTTTATCGCCATCGGTATTCTCGGCTGGCCTTCGATTGCGCGCGTCTTCCGCTCTGCAATCTTGACGGTCAAGGAAAACGACTATGTTGACGCTGCGCGCGCGATGGGTGCATCCGATGCTCGTATCGTCGTGCGTCACATCTTCCCGAACTCCGTCGCCTCTATCGTGGTCTACGCAACCATGAACATTGGTGGCGCCATTCTGACCGAGTCCGCTCTGTCCTTCCTCGGCATGGGCGTTATTCCGCCTACGCCTTCGTGGGGCTCCATGATTCAGGACGGTCAGCAGTATCTTCTGACCGCTCCCTGGATGATGATCATGCCCGGTCTGGCAATTCTCTCGACGGTGCTCGCCTTCACCCTGCTGGGTGACGGTCTGCGCGACGCCCTCGACGTCAAGATGAAGGACGCATAAGGATGAAGAAGAACAAGAACTATGTGGACCTGAAGGACCAGCCGGTTCCCGAGGGCCAGCATCTGCTCGAGGTCGATGACCTTAAGATGTATTTCCACACCGAGGATGGCGTCGTTCGCGCTGTCGACGGTGTCTCCTACACGCTCGATCGCGGCGAGACCCTGGGAGTCGTCGGTGAATCCGGCTCCGGTAAGTCCGTGACCGCCATGACCATCATGGGCCTTATCTCGATGCCTCCGGGAAAGATCGAGGGCGGTGACGTTCGCTATCGCGGCCGCTCCATCCTCGAGATGACCGAGGAAGAGATGCAGCACATTCGCGGCAACGATATCGCGATGATCTTCCAGGATCCTATGACCTCCTTGAACCCGGTCTATAAGATCGGCAAGCAGGTGGGCGAGGGCCTTCGTCTGCACCGTGGCTACTCCAAGCAGGAGGCGCTCAAGCGTGCCACCGAGCTTTTGGACCTCGTTGGTATTCCCGAGCCCGAGAAGCGCGTCAATGAGTATCCGCACCAGTTCTCTGGCGGTATGCGTCAGCGCGTCATGATTGCCATGGCTCTTGCCTGCGATCCCGATATTCTGATTGCCGACGAGCCCACGACGGCTCTGGACGTTACCATTCAGGCTCAGATTATCGAGCTCATGCAGGAAATGCAGGAGAAGAACGGCAACGCCATCATCATGATTACCCATGACCTGGGCGTCGTTGCCGATATGGCCGATAAGATCATGGTTATGTACGCCGGCCGTCCCGTCGAGTTCGGTACTGCTGAGGAAATCTTCTACGAGAGCCGCCACCCCTACACCTGGGGCCTTATCCGCTCCATCCCGGAGCAGGCCATCGAAGAGAAGAAGCCGCTTACGCCGATTCACGGCAACCCGCCTTCGCTCATGAACCTGCCCGAGGGCTGCGTGTTCTCGCCTCGTTGTCCTTATGCGACCGATAAGTGCCGCAAGCAGCGCCCCGAGCGCGTTGTCACCGAGTCTGGTCATTACTCTGCGTGCCACTACTCCGGTGACCCCGAGTTCCTCAAGAACGCTCCTGAGACGTCCCGTACGCGCAAGGATTCCAAGAAGGGAGGCGAGGCGTAATGGCAGATACCAACGAGCGTACTCCGCTGCTGAAGGTCGAGCACCTCTCTAAGGAGTTTCCCGCTGAGTCCGGCATGTTCGCCAAGCGCTTCTCCAAGCGTGTCGTCTCTGCTGTGAATGACATTTCGTTCGAGATTTATCCGGGCGAGACCTTTGGCCTGGTCGGCGAGTCTGGTTGCGGTAAGTCCACCACGGGCCGCACCATCATGCGCCTGACCAAGCCGACGGCCGGCAAGGTGTTTTTCCAGGGCAAAGACGTTGCCGAGATGAGCAAGCACGAGATCAAGGATATGCGTCGCGAGATGCAGTTCATCTTCCAGGACCCCTATGCTTCGCTCAACCCTCGTATGACCATCGGCGAGATCGTCTCCGAGCCCATGACCATTCATGGTGTGGGTACCAAGGAGGAGCGTATCGAGCGCGTCCGCGAGCTGCTGGACGTCGTCGGTCTGAACCCCGAGCACATCAACCGCTATCCTCATGAGTTCTCCGGCGGTCAGCGTCAGCGTGTCGGTATTGCCCGCGCTTTTGCGCTGAAGCCCAAGCTGATTATCTGCGACGAGCCAGTTTCTGCTCTGGATGTGTCCATTCAGGCCCAGGTTCTGAACCTGCTCAAGGAACTGCAGGACAAGTTCGGTACCGCGTATCTGTTTATCGCTCACGACCTGTCCGTCGTGCAGCACATTTCCGATCGCGTTGCCGTTATGTATCTGGGTAAGATGGTTGAGGTTTCGGACTGGAAGACGCTCTACAGCGAGCCTCACCATCCGTACACGCAGTCGCTGCTGTCTGCCGTGCCGGTTCCCGATCCTGATATCCAGAAGACCCGCAAGCGCATCATCCTCGCTGGCGATCCGCCGTCGCCGCTGGATCCGCCGACCGGTTGCCGTTTCCACACTCGCTGCCCGATCGCTCAGGGTATCTGCTCTGAGAAGCTTCCCGAGTTTAAGGAAGTCGCACCGGGCCACTGCTGCGCCTGCCACTTCGCGGAGCCGTTCCCGATCAAGGAATCGCACATCGACCTGTAGTCGGTTGTTTGTCCGGGCCCGTGCTGGACTTAGTTTTCAGAACGTCCTCGACCATGGAAACCCCCTTATCCTGCTCCTTCGGAGCTGCGGATAAGGGGGTTTCCTGGTCTGCGGAATGTTCTGAAAACTAAGTCCAGCACGGGCCCTGTGTTACCACTGCAGAGGGGGTGCGATTCCTTGATTGCTCACTTAATCTAATGGGAAAGATAGCGAGGCCGGAGCTTTAGCTCCGGCCTCCTTATATAAGGGCTCGGCAAGGCCGAGCCACTAAATTTATATCAGCCCTCAGAACATGTTTGAGAACTGTGCCTGAAGTACGTATTTGCAGGCCCCGAATCGGTGTTGCCTCCCGGCGCATTCCGCAGGGGGAGCGATATTTTGCAGCACGAAGTGCGCAGCAAAATATCGCTCATGCCCGAGGACGCGCCGGGAGGCAACACCGATTCGGGGCCGGACATACGGATCTACCTGCTCATTTACAAATTCGTAAACTTTTTTGAAAAAAGTGCTTGCACAGTTCTCGAATCATAGGTTATTATCTTCCTCGTTGAACGCGCGGGTCTAACAAAACGAACTGCGAATCAACAACATAGCATGTCGGAGTGGCGGAATTGGCAGACGCGCTAGCTTGAGGTGCTAGTGACCGCTTTTTGGTCATGCGGGTTCAAGTCCCGCCTCCGACACCATCGCATTTGAGAAGCCTCTTCGGAGGCTTTTTTGTTACCGATAGACGGTGGGGTCCACGATGGAAACGCTTGAACGCAACGAGTGGGCAGACGTTGCCCAACTAGTCGAGATCACGAGCGATGCTGTCATCATCTGCGAGCTCGACGGAACCATTCTGCATGTGAATAATCGCTTACTTGGGTTGATGTGCGAGGAACGCGCCGATGTCATCGGTGGAGATGTTAAAGACGTCCTGTGCTCGTCCGCTTTTGAACGTGCGACGGAACATCGTCTGCCATTTGAAACTGATGGCTCCGAGAACGAACTGATGCTCAAGCTGAGTGACGGCTCTTTTATCCCCGTCTTGGTTCGCGCGGGCTCCGTAACGCCTCCACGCATCTTTGGGCGCCGCGCACCACGTGTCCTAGTGGCGCTTCACAGTATCGAGGAACAGTATTCTCACGATCGTCAACTTAAGCGTGCGTTATCGGAGCTTAGAGTTGCGAACAAGCGTCTCTCTGGCACGCTTTCGGTCATTATGAGCACCGTGGGCTCCGATGAGTTACCCAGCCTGCTTGATACCGTTTTAAACCAGCTTGTCGGAACGCTCGATGCTTCTGGAGCTGCGATTTATTTTTCGGAGAGCGGCGGCTTTAAGCTCCGCGGTGTTTCTAAGGAGCTTGAGGATAGCTATCTGCCCGAGTTTTTGCCGTATGGTGCGGGCATTCCGACGTATGTGCTTCGCGAGTCGCGCGCTTGCCGCTTGTCGATTCAGCAGGATCTTGAGGGCGATCGTGTCGCCTCCGGTATGTTCATGGACCTGGACAATCGTTCTAAGCACCTGTTGCGCATGCAGGATATGCCTCCGTACCGCAGCGAGATCTGTCTTCCCGTTTTTTACGGTACGCAGATTCTTGGCGTGCTGGAAGTTGGTTGGAAACGCCCCCAGGCACCGCTCGCCTATGACGTTAATGTGCTCGAGGTCATTTGCGATTACCTGTCTATCCAGCTGGTCGGCATGGCATCGAGCCTTCGCTCCCGTCGCACGGCCGAGCTTGGCCGCTCGCTCAATGTCTTGCGTGATGAGTTGTTTACCTTTCTAGACGATTCCGCCGCGGCTACCCAGGCGGTATCGTCCGAGATCTGCAATATGCTTAACTGCCATTTTTGCCCTGTTGAGTATGACGCCAGTCTGGATTCCTACGTCATAGATTTTGAAGGCGGCAGTCGCGTTGCCTTGCCGGACGACCCTGAGAAGCTTTTCTTTTCCACGACGGCGCCAGCGGCACGTCTGGGGGCTGGCCCTGATGGCTTTGAGGCATCTGTTTTGGGCGGTACGAGTGCCGAGGACCTTAAACACGTTCGTATAACTCGCGTTGACGAATCGATGCCTATGGGAGGCTGGCTTAGGGCGCATGGTCTGCCTTGTCAAGGTCTCTACGTCGACTCCGGCATCGAGGCGGGGCGCCCGCGCTCTGAGGGTGATGGCAAGCACAGTAACGACGCGATTGTTCCTGCTTCTGTTGCGAAGAGCCCGACGACGCGCGCGCTGCTGCTTCGTGATGGTAGCCAAGAGCCGATTGATGACCTTGAATATGACTACTTGGTGCACTTGGCGCATGACTTTGAACTGATCTACGAAGGCGAATCTCAAAAGCGCGAGGAGCGCCATATCGCTCAGACCCTCCAGATCGGCATGAGAAATTCCCTGGGGGATGTTCCGGGTATCGTAACCGATTCGGTGTACCTGTCGGCCACGAACTCGGCGTTGGTCGGCGGCGATTTCTATACGCTCATTCGTCTTCCCGACGACTGCGCCGTCATGATTCTGGGTGATGTGTCTGGCAAAGGCATTGAGGCCGCATCGATGTCCGCGCTCGTCAAGACGGCCCTGACGGCATATGCCTGGGAGGGCGCTGGACCGGCCCGCATGGCACGCTCCCTTAACAGCATGCTCATGGGCTTTTCGAGGGTCGAGACGTTCGTGACGGCCTTTATCGCCAAGATTGACCTTAAAGCCGGACGCGCAACGTATTGTTCGGCGGGCCATCCTCCGACCATGGTCATCAGGCCAGAGTCGATGCCGCTGGGTGGCGGCGAGGCCCGTGGGGGAGAGGTTGAGCTGCTTGGATGCCAATCGGGCGTAATCGGTGCCTTTGAGAGCATGGTGTACGAGACAGGCGTGTTTACGTTTGCCCCCGGCGACATGCTCTTCATGTATACGGATGGAACGATTGAGGCCCGCGACCGCACCGGAGCGTTCTTTGGCGAGCAGCGCTTGCGCGACCTTCTGCTCTCTGTCTCGGGTGAGGGCGTATCGGGCATTTGCGGCAAGGTCTTGGGCGAGCTTGACCGATTTACCGAATCGGCGCTGGACGATGACATTGCATTGGTGTCCCTTGAGTTTTTACGGGGTCGTTCATAGACGACGCTGGGCGGGCTGAATCCGTACGGTTGGGGAAACGAATGCATCGAGTGGGCTTTTTTGGGGAACCATGGTCGTATGAATGAGTGGAATGACATAGCGGTTTTGACGCCACC
>CABVAS010000107.1 GCA_902496375.1 uncultured Collinsella sp. | reverse complement strand
GATCTATAGATTTGTCGATGAGGGTGCGAAGTGCCGCCATGTGCGTCGGCGTGGTGCCGCAGCAACCGCCCACGACGCTCACGCCGTCCTCAATCATGCCGGCGACGGCCTCGGCGTATTCGGGGGCCTGGATATCAAAGACGGTGTTGCCGTCGTCGTCCACGCGGGGCAGTCCTGCGTTGGCCTGCACCATAACGGGCTTGTCGGTAACGGTGAGCATGCGCGCGGCGAGTCCTCGGAGCTCGGCCGGTCCCTGACTGCAGTTGATGCCCAGGACGTCGGCGCCGATGGCGTCGAGGGTGATGGCGGCGACCTCGGGGCTCGTGCCCAAGAAGGTGCGACCGTCTTCCTCAAAGGTCATGGTGGCAAAGACGGGCAGGTCGGAGTTCTCGCGGCAGGCGAGGACCGCCGCCTTGATCTCGGCCAGGTCGGTCATAGTCTCGATAATAAAAAGGTCCACACCCGCGGCGACGCCGGCGCGCACCTCCTCGGCAAAGAGGTCGTAGGCCTCGTCAAAGCTGAGGGTGCCCAGGGGGCGCAGCAGCGCGCCGATGGGACCGATATCGCCGGCGACGTAGTGGGCACCGGCCGCGCGGGCGCAGGTGACTGCCGCGGCAAAGACGTCTGCCACGGTGGCGGCGCCGTCGAGCTTGTGGGCGTTGGCGCCAAAGGTGTTGGCGGTGATCACGTCACAGCCAGCCTCGACGTACTGACGCTGAATATCGGTGATGACCTGGGGCTCCTCAAAGTTGAGCAGCTCGGGCAGGGCGCCTGCCTTCATGCCGGCGGCCTGCAACATGGTGCCCATGCCGCCGTCGAACAGCAGGTGTCCCGTGCCCTCGATAGCGGCGCGCAGGCGATCGTCCTTAATGTACAGGTCGTCGATCGTGCGTGTCTTGTATGCAGCGCCATTGCGGCGTGCGGCATCAACGGGCGCCGCCAGCGCGGCACCGTCCAGATCATGAGTGATAAGCGGAGTAAACATCGATGGCTCCTAATGGCTGGAATAGCAGGTGGTGTGGGCGGCGCGGAAGCGGCAGTGCTCACGCATGCGGCAGATATTGCAGGTGGGGCGGCTCTGGGCGTCGTGGACCTCGCCGTCGAACAGACCGATCACCGCGGTCACGCTCTTGGTGGGCATGAGCAGGCTGGTGGGGGTGACGGTAAGCCCGATGAGCCGTGTGGCATTGAGTGCATCCACGATCGAGCGCTGGGCAGAGAGCGGGCAGTCGCCATAGCCGGGACTGAAGCGCCAGTTGCCGGCGAGCCCGTGCGCAGCGGCTGCAGCCTTGACCTGCTGGTCCATCTGCTCGACGGCGGCCTCCACATAGGCAGAGCATGCGGCGTCGAGCACGGCGCCTTCCAGGGGTTGCTGGGCTCCGGTGGTTCGCAGACGGCGTTCGGCTTCCATGCCGAGGGTACATGCCATGAGCGCGGCAAAGCGGGCGTCCTTAAGGTGGCGATAGATATCACGACCCCGCAGTTCAACATTGGTGCCAACCAAGCGGATGCAGGGCTCGCCCTGCTCGTCGACGCCTGCGGCATCGACGGCAAACACGCGTCGCACGCCGCGGGGTTCGATATCCAGCTCTAGGCGCTCGACTACAAGCTCAATTCGTCGTGACAGCTCGGGCTCAATCTGCTGGCCGCCGTAGCCCAGATATCGCAGCATCTCGGCACGGTCGACACGAGGGTGGTGGGCAGCATCGATACGGTAAAGCGCCGGCGACGCAAGGTCGGCCGGCACTTCAACAACGGTTGTATCGACGTGCGGTTTTTCCATTACCCCAGGCGCTCCATAATGGTCGCGGCGATTGCAGGACGGTTCATAGTGTACAGGTGCAGACCGTCGGCGCCGTGCTCCTTGAGGTCGCAAAGCTGGCGGGCGGCATAATCTACACCGGCTGCCTGCAGGCTCTCGGGGTCGTTCTCGTACTTGGCGAGAATCTTGATGACGGGGGAGGGCAGCGATGCGCCGCACATAAAGACCATGCGGCTGATTTGCGACTTGCCCATAAACGGCATGATGCCCGCGGTGATAGGCACGGTGATGCCGGCTTTGTCGGCAAGCTCGCGGAAGCGATAGAAGCACTCGTTATCAAAGAAGAGCTGTGTCACAAAGAAGCTCGCGCCGGCGTCTTGCTTTTGCTTGAGGTGCTCGACCGAGAGGTTGAGATCCTCGCAGGCAATGTGGCCCTCGGGGTAGGCTGCGGCGCCCACGCAAAAGCCGGCGTCGACGAGCTCGGGGATGAGGTCACGGGCGTAGGCGTAGTCAGAGGCGGGCTTGTCGTCCTCAGTCGCGCCGGCGGGCAGGTCGCCGCGCAGGGCCAGGATGTTTTCAACGCCGGCGGTGCGATACTCGTCGATCTTGGCGGCGATATCGGCGTGCGAGCGGCCCACGCAGGTAAGGTGTGCCACCGAGGGTGTATCGAATTCGCTCGTAATCATATGCGCGATGGGGGCGGTGGTGGCACCGTTGCCCGAGCCGCCGGCCGAGCAGGTGACCGAGACAAAGCTCGGTGAAAGCTTGCACAGATTGCCTGCCACCTCGCGAGCCGTGTCGAGGGTAAGCTCGCCCTTGGGCGGGAACATCTCAAACGAAACGGGTGCGGTGCCCTGGGATGCTGCCTGCTTAAAAACCTCGTCGACGCGCATATCGTGCTCCTTTAGATACGTAATAGTGTGATGTGTTGTAAGGATTCTACAGCACCACTGTGCCACGGTGGAGTTTTACTCGCTATTTGGGGATACCAATCGAAAATGCTTCGCTATCGGCATTTCCTATAACAGTGCGGTCAATCTAGGATGTGGCTATAAAGACTGGTATCTGATGCGAAATACCAGTTAATAGAGTCCCATCCCAAATTGACAAACCTTAAACTATGGGGAGAGGTCTGCAATTTATACAGTTGATTGGCCATTAAGGGTGGCAGCGCCGCTGCGATGCGGTAACCTCATTGATTGGTTTCGCGACAGCAACATAACGGTAATGTCGCGGAAACACGGCGAGCCTAATCTATGACTCGTTCGTTAGTAATCAACACCGCATCTCACGCGGTGCCGATACGAAGGGAGTTCCGTATGGCCGATCTTACTGACCGCTTCGGGACCATGGTGTTCTCTGAGGAAGTCATGAAGGACTACCTCCCCAAGGACATTTGGAAGCGCCTTGCTGCAACCCTCGAGGACGGTGAGCCGCTCGACCTGGATGTGGCCAACGCCGTTGCCCACGCCATGAAGGTCTGGGCCATCTCCAAGGGCGCGACGCACTACGCGCACTGGTTCCAGCCGCTTTCGGGCATTACTTCCGAGAAGCACGACAGCTTCCTCGAGCCCAACCACGACGGCACCGCCATTACCAAGTTTACGGGCAAGAACCTCATCCAGGGCGAGCCGGATGCCTCCAGCTTCCCCAACGGCGGTCTGCGCGCCACCTTCGAGGCCCGTGGCTACACCGCTTGGGATCCCACCAGCCCCGCCTTCATTAAGGACGATGTCCTGTGCATCCCCACGGCTTTTTGCTCCTATACGGGTGAGGCCCTGGACAAGAAGACCCCGCTGCTGCGCTCCATGACCGCGCTCTCGCGTGAGTCCAAGCGCGTTTTGGCGCTGTTTGGTAAGACCCCCAAGAAGGTCGTTCCTTCCGTGGGCGATGAGCAGGAGTACTTCCTGATCAAGAAGGACGCCTACCGCAAGCGCAGGGACCTGGTCATCACCGGCCGCACCCTCTTTGGCGCTGCTCCCTGCAAGGGCCAGGAGCTCGAGGAGCACTACTTTGGCGCTATCCGCCCCACCGTCTCGGCCTATATGAAGGACCTGGACGATGAGCTGTGGGCGCTTGGCATTCCCGCCAAGACCAAGCACAACGAGGTCGCTCCCTGCCAGCATGAGCTCGCCCCTGTCTATGGCGAGGTCAACGAGGCCATCGACCAGAATCTGGTCATGATGGAGAAGATGAAGCTCATCGCCTCCCGCCACGACTTGGTCTGCCTGCTGCACGAGAAGCCCTTCGAGGGCATCAACGGTTCGGGCAAGCACAACAACTGGTCGCTTGGTACCGAGTCCGAGAACCTGCTCGATCCGGGCGACACTCCGCTCGACAACCTGCAGTTCATTGTCTTCCTCACCGCGGTGATCGAGGCCGTCGATAACTATCAGGAGCTCCTGCGTGCCTCCGTTGCCTCGGCCGGCAATGACCATCGTCTGGGCGCCAACGAGGCTCCTCCGGCGATTATGTCCATCTTCCTGGGCGACCAGCTTACCGAGGTCGTCGAGAAGATCATCGATGGCAAAGCTTCCGTCCATGCCACGCGCGGCGTGCTCGACCTGGGCGCCGATACCCTGCCCAAGCTGATGCAGGACAACACCGACCGCAACCGCACCTCCCCGTTTGCCTTCACCGGCAACAAGTTTGAGTTCCGTGCCTGCGGCTCCGAGCAGAACGTCTCCGACTCCAACCTGGTGCTCGATGCTGCCGTGGCCAAGTCGCTCAAGTCCTTTGCCGACGCACTTGAGGGTACGCCCGAGGATAAGTTCCAGGACGCCGCGCTCGAGTACTGCAAGAAGGTGCTAACCGATCACCAGCGCATCCTGTTCTCCGGCGACGGTTACTCCGACGAGTGGCCTATCGAGGCCGAGAAGCGCGGCCTTGCCAACAACAAGACCACGGCCGACGCCCTGCCCGCCTTTGTTTCCGATAAGGCTATCGCGCTCTTTGAGGAGACGGGCGTCCTGACCAAGGCCGAGGCCCAGTGCCGCTACGACTGCAAGCTCGAGAAGTACAACAAGCTCATGAACATCGAGGCTACCACGATGGTTCGCGAGGCGCGTCGTACCTATCGCCCGGTCATTACCGCCTACGCCACCAAGGTCGCGAAGGGCCTTGAGACTATTCGTGCCGCCGGTGCTGAGGCCGCCATGCAGTGCGAGCAGAACACGCTCAACAAGCTCTGCAACGGCATCACCGCCATCAACGACTCCATCAAGGCACTCGACGCCGTGCATCAGAAGGCCGAGGCCCTCGATGGCCAGGAGCAGGCCAATGTGTATGCACACGAGGTCGTTCCCGCTATGGATACGCTGCGCGCCGCCGTGGATGCCATGGAGGAGATCGTGGCCGCCGACTACTGGCCGGTTCCGACCTACGACGACATTCTGTTCTATGTGTAGAACGTAACTGACATATCGTCACGGTATTGAGCCGGGGTCCGCATCGCGCGGGCCCCGGCTTTTTGTTTGCGAAGGACGCTTTGAAGCCCGTTTTGCCGCCGATGTGCCTAGGTATAAAGGGCTATGGGCAAAAAACGTCAAATATGAGTACTGTCACAAGTCCTATAACATTATTTATTTGCAAAATATGTAGTGTTACGCAACATATGTCCAAGTACTTAGCCGATAAACGTCTGCAATTATTCCGCCGTAGGACGCCCGACGGCTAAATCGCCTTCTGAAGGCATGAAATCGCTGTAACTAAAATGGTAACAGTACTCATATTTGCCATTTTTTGACCACAGGCCTTGCGATGATGCCGGGATTCGCACCCTGTCGGGTTCGAATCCCGGCATATCGGTAGCAAAAAGCCCGTCACCGCGGGGGTGAACTGCCTCCCATTTCTTGGACATGAGAAATGGGAGGCTTTCTTTATGCGCGTTGATTTGAGGGTGAAGCATGATGTCGAGGCCAGGAAGGCGGCCATAGGGCTCTTCGAGCTCGGGCACGGGTGTAAATCTGCCGCGATCGCCCTTTCGCTTCCCGCGGAAGCCGTGAGAAGATGGCAGGAGATATACCGCGCGTTCGGGAGCGAGGTGCTGCTGCGCATGGACGGAAAGCAGGGCAGGTACACATACGAGCAGAAGGTCGCCGCCGCCTCCGCCGTCGTCGACGGCGGC
>CABVAS010000106.1 GCA_902496375.1 uncultured Collinsella sp. | reverse complement strand
AAGCCGCTCGACGAGATGGCCAAGGCCGTCAAGGACGCACTCGACGCTACGCCTCCCGATCTTGCCTCGGACCTTATGTACTACGGCATTTTGCTGACTGGTGGCGGCGCGCTGCTGCGCGGTCTCGACGTGCGCCTGCGCGATGAGACCGGTGTTTCGGTCAACGTCAGCCCCACGGCGCTCGATAACGTCGTTAACGGCTGTGCCCGCGTGCTCGAGGCCAATGCGTTTGATGGCGGCTTCGTCCAGACCAATGCTTAATTTCCAAAAGGTGGATTCCATTTGGCACGATCTTCGGGTTTCTCCACAAATCTGAATACCAAGCGACAATCAACGGGTATGCGCCCGTTGATTGTTTTCAGCCTGATTTCGGTGTTGCTGCTCACGTTTTACATCCGCGAGGGCGAGGCAGGGCCGATTCATGCCGTGCGTTCGGGCGTAACGACGATTACCTCTCCGGTGCGCTTTGTGGGCTCGGCTGTGGCGGCTCCCTTCAATGCGATTGGCAACGTGTTCTCTAACCTAACGGCGTCGCAGGACACGCTCGACGAGCTCAAGAAGCAAAATGAGGAGCTGACCTCTAAGGTCGCCGAGCTTTCTGAGGCTCAAAAGACTGCCGAGCGCCTGGAGGGCCTGGTCGGGCTGCAATCGACCTACAACCTCAAATCGACCGCAGCTCGTATCGTTGGTGCCTCCGGCGATGCCTGGACCTCGACCGTTACCATCGACAAGGGCTCTGCCGACGGCCTTACCATCAACATGCCCGTGACGAGTTCTGCCGGTGTTATCGGCCAGATTATCGAGGTATCGGCCAAGACCTCTACCGTGCGCCTGATTGGCGACGAGAACTCGGGCGTGTCCGCCATGGTGCAGGACACGCGCGCCCAGGGTATGCTGCAGGGTCAGGCTGACGGCACGCTGCGTCTTGAGTACGTGAGCGTCGACTCCGATGTTAAGGTTGGCGATATCATCGTGACCTCTGGCATCGGTGGCGTGTTCCCCAAGGGCCTTCCGCTTGGCACCGTCTCGTCGGTTGAGAAATCGGCAAACGACGTGTACTACACCATTGTGGTGCGCGCTCAGACCACGGCCGAGAACAACGAGGAAGTGCTGGTCATCACCTCGCTGACCGACGAACAGTCGGCCTCGGATGAGGACGTGAGCACGGCCAACAGCACGCCGCAGGGAACGTCGCGCGATGCTGCGACCAAGACGAAGGACGAGAGCTCGGATGACAGTTCCGACACGTCCGAGACGACCGATTCTGGCTCGAGCGAATAGGGGGCATGTCCATGGATCTACACGAGCAGGGGATGAGCTCCCGCACGTTTGTAATCGCCGCCATTGTGTGTGTGCTGCTGCAGGCAGGCCTGGCATCGCAGATCTCCATTGCGGGAGGTCGCGTCAACTTCATGATTATCCTGGTGTGCCTAAGCGTGTTCTCGGGCGACCCGACCCGTGCCGTCGTGTGCGGTTTTTGCAGCGGCTTGTTTTATGACCTGTCCGCTGCCGTGCCGGTGGGCGTTATGTCGCTCCTGCTGACCGTGGGTTCTTTTGCCCTGGTGCACAGCGCCGTCGGTCAGACGGGCGGTACCCCGAGTGCGCGCGGCGTCACCGTGGGCGCCTTTGCGCTCGTCATTAATGTGATCTACAGCATCATCTTGCTGTTTATGGGTTTGGAGACGAGCTTTGTCGTGGCGATCTTCGGCCATGCGCTGCCGTCCTCGATCCTGACGGGTCTGGTTGCCATTCCGTTTTTGATGTCCGGCGTCGTGCCGCAGTCCGGCTATGGATTCTCCGCACGTGGCGGACGCCAGACGGGTATGCGCTTTAAGCCCAAGACCCGCAAGCTCAAATAGGGGAGGCCCGTAGATGTCTTCCCAGTTGACGGTTATTATCGCCGGTATCGTGCTGGTTGTGGCCATCGTGGTCGCGCTGGTCATCATGCGTCGTGGCGATTCCCGTTTTACCTACGATACGCAGCATGGAACGGCCCCGCGCGCCACCGAGGGCGAGGGCAATACCGCGGCGACCGCCTTCAAGGGCCGCTTTTCCATCCTCACCACGGGTGTGGGCGCGATGTTTGCGGCGCTTGCCGTCAAGCTGTGGGGCATGCAGATGGTCTCGTCGGACTATTACGAGAAGCAGGCCAATAGTAATCAGACTCGCACCGTTACAACACCCGCTGTGCGCGGTCGCATCCTCGACCGCAATGGCGTTGCGCTTGTCCAGAACCGTCCCTCACTTGCTGTCGTGGCCTACCGCGACCTTGCCGAGGATGAGGTTCTGGTTCGCCATCTTGCCAACGTGCTTGGAATGCCTTACGTGGCGGTCCTTCGCAATATTCAGGACAATACAGAGGGCGCCCAGAGCCTGCATACCATCGCGACGGACGTCCGTCGCTCCACGGTTGCCTATATTCAGGAGCATGCCGGCGAGTTCCCGGGCGTCAAGATTGCCGAGCGTACCGAGCGCCAGTATCCATATGGTGAGACGGCATGCCATATCTTGGGCTATACCGGCACCATTACCTCCGAGCAGCTCGAGGCCCAGAATAAGAAAACCTCTGGCGATGACGATGCTTCCGCTGGCAAGATTACGTACCAGTCGGGCGATATCGTGGGCCAGGCGGGCGTTGAGAGCTACTACGAAAACCTGCTGCAGGGTATTCGTGGCGAGCAGACCGTCAAGGTCGATGCCTCGGGCAATGTGACCGGTCAGGCCGGCGCCGTGCCCGCGAAGGCCGGCTCTGACATTAAGCTCACGCTCGACCTTAAGATCCAACAGGCCTGTGAGACGGCGCTGGCGAGCGCTATCGAGCTTGCCAAGACCACTGGCTACAGCAATGCCGGCAACGGCGCTGTAGTGTGTCTCGATCCCAACAATGGCGAGATCCTGGGCATGGCGAGCCAGCCCAAGTTCGATCCGTCCGTCTTTATCGGCGGCGTCTCAAATGACGTGTGGACCGAGCTCAATGATGACAAGGGCTCGCACCCGCTGCTCAACCGCGCCATTAGCGGACAGTACATGTCGGCCTCGACCATCAAGCCGCTCTCGGCACTGGCCGGTCTTGAGTTTGGAACCTACACTTCAACGCAGACAACCAACTGCACGGGCTATTGGACGGGCCTGGGCAAGGCTTGGGGCAAGCGCTGCTGGCTGACGTCTGGCCACGGCACCATGACGCTGCAGTCGGGTATCGCCAACTCGTGCGACCCCGTCTTCTACGACATGGGCAAGGCGTTCTTTTATGACGAGCAACATCCCGAGGGCCTGCAGGAGGTCTTTCGTCGCTGGGGCCTGGGCAAGACCTGCGGTATCGATCTGCCGAGTGAAGGCGCGGGCCGTATTCCCGATGCCGAGTGGAAAGAGTCGTACTTCACCGACGCCTCTGCCGAGGACCGCAAGTGGAATGCCGGCGATATGACCAACATCGCTATCGGCCAGGGTGACATCCTGGTGACGCCCCTGCAGATGGCGTGTGCCTATATGGGTCTTGCCAACGGCGGCAAACAGTACGTGCCTCACGTGTTTTTGTCTGCCGTATCGCGCGATGGCGACGGCGATGCCTATAAGTACAACGGCAAGGGCAAGAAGAAGCGCCTGGAGGCCAAGATCAACAGCGATTCGGATTTGGCTCTTGTTCGCAACGGCATGCACGACGTGATTTACACGGCATCGACGTCCCTGGCGGCTCACTTTGGCACCCTGACGCCGCAGGTATACGGCAAGTCGGGCACGGGCGAGAAAAGCGGCGAGGACGAATACGCGTGGTTCTGCGCCTATGCACCGGCCGATGACCCCAAGTATGTCATCGCTACCGTCCTGGAGCAGGGCGGCGGCGGCTCAGATACCGCGATGCATGTCGTGCGCGACGTGCTCGGTGTGATTTATGACGAGCCCGATACCTCTTCGGCCTCGGGCGATTCTTCGGTTCGATAGGAGGTTGCGATGGATTTTTCTCCGGCGGATCTGTTCCGTTCAACCAAGACCGGCTCTCGCAGCAGCCTGGACCGTGTCAACAAGCAACTTTCGGCCTCGCGCGGCACGTTTCGCCAAAAGGTGCATATCGGTGTGCTCGTGGCTACTGTGGCGCTCGTCGCCTACGGTGCCATCATTATCTGGTCGGCTTCGCAGTTTAAGGCCGATGCCTCGTTCTCACGCCATTTGCTGGGAATTGGTATCGGCACGGTGCTGGCGGTGCTGGTCTGGCGCTCCGACCTGCGCGGTATTTCCAATTTCTCGACGGCGTTGCTCGTCATCGACCTGATCGTGATCTTCTCGCCCAAGATTCCGGGTCTGTCCTATACGGGCGGTCTGGGCATGACGGGCTGGATCAAGATTCCCGGTATCGGCTTGACATTCCAGCCCGTTGAGCTTGCCAAGCTCATCACCATCTTCTTTATTGCTACGCTTGGCTCGCAGTATAACGGCCGCATCGATACCGTTCGCGACTACGTCAAGCTCTGCGGCATGCTGTCCATTCCGTTTTTGGCCGTCGTTGCCATGGGCGACCTGGGCTCGGGCCTGGTCGTGCTGGTTTCGGGCGCCATCGTCATTTGTATGAGCGGTGCACGCCGCGAATGGGTGCTGTCGACCCTGGCCCTGCTCGTGGGCCTGGTGGCCCTCGTCCTGGCGCTCGATTCGGTCTTTGATTCGCTGCTCGGCCACGATGTGCTCATCAAGCAGTATCAGATGAACCGTCTGACGGTCTTTATCGACCCCGATAATGCCGATTCGGACGATGCGTACAATCTGCAGCAGTCGTTGATCGCGGTCGGCTCGGGCGGTTTCTTTGGTAAGGGCCTGGGCCATGCGACGCAGTCGGCCGGCGGCTTTCTGCCTGAGTTCCACACCGACTTCGTCTTCGCCTTTTTGTCCGAGACCTTTGGTTTTTGCGGTTCCTTTTTGCTGCTGTGCTTGTACGTACTGCTCATCTTCTCGACGATCCGCGTTGCTTTTAAGTGCGAGTCTCTGTTCCTACGCTTATCATGCGTAGGTATCGTCGGCATGTGGGCGTTCCAGACCTTCGAAAACATCGGCATGTGCATCGGCATGATGCCGATTACCGGTATTCCGCTACCGTTTATTAGCTTCGGTTCGTCTTCGATGATGATTCAGCTGCTGACGGTGGGTATCGTACAATCCATATGGCGGCATCGTTCGGGCGCCGCGTAACCGCTGGAGGGGTTTGCTATGAAAATTCCCGTAGATAAGCTGACCCGCGCTTTTAAGATGGGCGCGTCCGTTAAGAAGGATTCCGATACGCCGGTGCGCGTCTCGGTCTATCTGGATTCGTCCGCCTCGCGCTTTCTTGCCGAGACGGTGCGTGACGCCTTTGTGCCGCAGACGACCTCGGGTATTGTGCGCGTCGAGCGTCTGGGGGAGGAGCGAATTGCTCCAAAGACCGATACCGATGTGGTGCTGGTGCTCTCGTGTGGTTCCGACCGCTTGGAGAGTGCCGTGCAGGAGCTCGTGATCGCCGGCGCGCCCGTGTGCGTGCTTGCCGAGTCTGCTGTGGAGGTGCCGTTTATCGAGGAGTCCACGCCCATGCTCGGCGTGGTAGCGGCAACCGATAAGACGTATCTGCTCGAGACGCTTGCCCGCTGGATTCTCGATCGCACCGACAAGGAAACGGCTTTTGCGGCGAACTTTGCCTTCATGCGCATCGCGGCGGCCAATCGTATCATCACCTCGTGCGCGCTCACCAATATGGCGACCGGTGCGCTGGTGTTTTTGCCGGGCGCCGATTATCCCGTTATGGCGCTGGCGCAGGTGGGCATGCTCTTTGAGCTCGCTGCCGTCTTTGGACGCGGTATTAAGCCCGAGCGCGGCTACGAGGTCGCGGGCGTGCTTGCCGGCGGCTTGGTGCTCCGCGCCGTCACCCGCGCCCTGGTAAAGC
>CABVAS010000105.1 GCA_902496375.1 uncultured Collinsella sp. | reverse complement strand
CAGGCCGCTCAGGATGCGCTTGGCGAGTTTGTCTTCGGCGCTGACCGCTTCGGGTGCATCCGCCGGCTGTGACGGGTCGCCGCCGGGCTCGTGCGAACAAAGGTTAAGAGGTTCATCGCACATGAATTAGTGTTGCTCCTTTCTTTAGTTAGGTAGTGGAATTGTTTTGAGCCTAACCAGTCTAGGAGCATGAGAAATGAATGTCAAGGTACCAAACTAGTGGTTACGCGGTTTTACCAAACCGCGTAACGGCTCGACGCTGCAAACCCGCCAGAGCGGCAATCTGCCTTTCAACTTCGGCGGCATGACCTTATAGAGTTACGGCGTTTTACCAAACGCCGTAACCGGCCGACGCTGCAAACGCTCCTAAGCGGCAATCTGGCGTTCAATCGTCGGGCATGGCCACAAGGTCTATGCCCTCCTCTTTCACGCCACCTTGCTCGCCTAGGAGCGTTTTCGCTGTCCGTCCTCAACCCGTGATTCCGCCACGGTCCGCTTCGGTAGTCGTTGGGGACGTTCTTGTTTGACTAGTCATTTAAGAACGTCCCCAACGACTACCTCGTTTTCGTAACCTTTTCGCAACAATGCGCTCTTCGCGACCGTAGCGCCCGCTCACAACGTCCCCTGCGCTACACTTAGTCGCACTGTGGCGCTGCTGCGCCGTGCCCGAACCAAGGGAGACCCTCATGAAGAACACTCAGCTGCTGCTGATCAACGATATGTGCGGCTACGGCAAGGTCGCGCTTTCCGCCATGCTGCCGGTGCTGTCGCACATGGGCTACCGCATCCACAACCTGCCGACGGCACTTGTGTCCGATACGCTCAACTATCCCAAGTTCTACATCCACGACACCACCGAGTACGTGCGCCAGAGCCTCGCCATCTGGGAGGAGCTCGGCTTTGAGTTCGACGCCATCTCTACCGGCTTTATCGTGACCGAGGAAGAGACGCGCATCATTTCGGACTTCTGCCACCGTCGCGCGCAAAAGGGTACCAAGGTGTTCGTCGACCCCATCATGGGCGACAACGGCAAGCTCTACGCCGGCGTGCCCGAGTCCACGATCGGTCTCATGCGCAGCCTGCTCGAGTGCGCCGACTATGCGGTGCCAAACTACACCGAGGCGTGCCTGCTTACCGATGCGCCCATTGCCGAGAAAATCACGCCCGATGAGGGCCGCGCTCTCGTGGATGCCGTGCGTGCCCTGGGCGCCAAGTCGGTGGTCATTACGAGCGCTGTGGTCGACGGTGCGAATGTCGTCATCGGTTACGACCATGTGGCGGGGGAGTACTTCACGATTCCCTTCGACCTGATCCCGGTCTATTTCCCGGGCACGGGCGACACGTTCTCGGCGGTGCTCGTCGGCCGCGTTATGGCAGGTTGGAGTCTGCAGCGCGCGACGTCCGATGCCATGCGCGTGGTGGCTGAGCTTATCGAACGCAATGCCGACCAAGAGGATAAGTCGGCTGGCCTTCCCATCGAGGCCTGCCTGGACGTGATTGACCATGAGTAATGCTGGCGAGGGCGGCGCCAAGCCTGCGGGCGGGGGCAAGCCGCTCGGCGCGCCGCGTGGCAAGCGTCCGCGTATCCGCGTGAGCTGCGTGGACCAGCTGGGTGCGTGCCGCTGCCACCATGGTCACAAGCCGGGCGACGTCTTCGACTTTGACCGCGACCGCGGCAAGATGTGTGCCATGGCCTGCCATGTGGGCTTTCCCTATATCGATATCCTGCGCTATGGCGGAACCGTGCCTGGCAACGAGCCTGGTACGGCAAAGTTCTGCTGCCCCGAGGTCGATACGCTGAACGTCTGGCTTGCCGAGATCGTTGACGAGTAGTCGAGCGCAATGTGGCAAAGGGACAGCCCCTTTGCCACATTCGCCGGTGGTGCCCCTTCTTTTGCTTACAATCTCAAATCTCTGCACTTCATTTGATTTTAGGTTCTAAAAATTCTGCGTTTCATCGATAATCAAGCGTATAAAACTTTGCATTTCATTCGATGACACCGAGGGGAGAGCCTATGCTACGCAGGAAAATAGCGGCAGAGCTGGAGCGTTGGCTGAAGTCTTCCGAGCAAAAGGCCTTGTTCATTACGGGTTCTCGCCAGATTGGCAAAAGCTATTCGATTCGCGCATTTGGCAAAGCCAACCATGCAACCTACATCGAGCTTAACCTCATGGAAAACGGCCAGGCAAAAGATGCTCTTCTCGAGGCGCGGGATGCCGATGATTTCATCAGCAGGGTGACGCTTCTTTCGGGAAAGTCGATTGCACCAGGCAAAACGCTCGTGTTTATCGATGAGGTCCAAGAGGCCCCCGACATCATGACGATGGCAAAGTTCCTTGTTGAGGACGGGAGGTGCCGCTGGGCGTTTTCGGGGTCAATGCTCGGGACTCAGTTCAAGGGCGTCAGGTCCTATCCCGTGGGGTATGTCCACGAGCTTAGGATGTTCCCGCTCGATTTTGAGGAGTTTTGCTGGGCAACCGGGGTGAGCGAGGGGGCTCGCCAAACGATACGTAACGCGTGTATCAGCGAGAGGCCCATTCCTGATTACATTCATGACGCGATGATGGCAAACTTCAGGACCTATACCGTTGTCGGCGGAATGCCGGAGGTCGTGCAGCGTTTCCTTGACACGCAGGGAGACCTTGCCTCTGTTCGTCAGCTACAGTCAGAGCTCAACGAACAGTACCGACGGGATATTTCCAAGTATGCAAGCGGGCGTGCCCTTCAGGTGCAGAGCATCTACGATCAGCTCCCCATTATGCTTGAGGGCGAACACAAGCGTTTCGTGCTCAATTCCATTGACCCCAAGGCGCATTATGAGAAGTACCAGCGAGATTTTGTCTGGCTTGTCGATGCCGGCGTTGCTCTCAAAGCCGATATCGTAACCGAGCCAAAGTCGCCCCTGCTCAAGACGGCACGGCCATCGCAGTTCAAGCTATACCAATCGGATACGGGCATGTTGATGGCGCGCTACCCCGTTGGAGTCGCCCAAGCGGCGTATCTTGATAGCAAGGAGCCCAATCTGGGCGGCATTTACGAAAACGTGGTGGCCCAGCAGCTGGCTGCCCAAAATCGCCAGCTTTACTACTATCAGACAAAAAAGCGCGGTGAAGTGGACTTTGTGGTCGATGGGCCGGATGGGACGGCTGTTCCGATCGAGGTTAAATCGGGCTCCTATTACCACGCGCACGCTGCGCTCGGTCATGTGCTTGATACGGCTGAATATGGCGTAAGGCTCGGGATTGTTTTCTCGAGAGGCAACGTTGAGCGCAACGGAGCGGTTCTCTATTTGCCGCTATATGCGACCTGGGCCCTTTCGGATGTTTTGGGCGACTCCTGCGCCGAGGGGATAAAGCTGGAGGTCAAGCCGGTCTAGGGCCAGTCCCGGATGTGGCAAAGGGGCAGTCCCTTTGTCACATTCATGAGCGTGGATTTTCTCCCGTTTAGAGCGCATTTGAACGCTCAAAGTGGGAGATTATCCACGCTCGTTTTATGCCGATGGCGTGGCCCGCGACCTCGCTTGCCTACAGCTGCTCGAGCATGGCGGTGCAACCGGCGAGCACGTCGCGGTAGGTGGCATCGAAGTTGCCGGTGTACCAAGGATCGGCCACGTCGCCGGGGCGCTCGGTCCAATCGAGCAAGCGCGTAATCTTGCTGTCGGGGTCGTCGCCAAAGATGCGACGCAGGCCACGCGCGTTCTCGGCATCCATATAGACAATGTGATCCCAGTCGCCATACTCCGCGCGACGCACCTGGCGGGCACGGTGCGCAACGACGGGAATCCCGACTTCACGCAGCTTGGCGACCGTGCCATGATGCGGTGGGTTGCCGATCTCCTCAGTTGAGGTCGCAGCGGAGTCAATGACAAACTCGCCCGCGCGCCCAGCGCGGCGCACCAGCTCGGTAAACACCGACTCAGCCATCGTCGAGCGGCAGATGTTTCCATAGCAGATGAACAGTACACGTTGCATATGCGGTTTCCTTTCGATCGCCATCATCGAGCTCGAGTATCGCATCTACGCCTGCGCCATCGCCCTCTTGCGTTCCCAGCGAGCTAACTTAATCGTCACCAGCGTAAGCACCCAGGCCACAAGCGAGAACGCGGCACCCACTGCGCCTACATATGCAATGCCAACGCTGCTTACCACGGCGCCGCCCACTGCGGTGCCAAACGAGATGCCGACGTTAAACGCCATGGGCTCAACCGAACTTGCGAGTACCATCGACTTGGGGTGGCGGCTGCGTGCCACGTCCATAAAGTGTGTGATGCACGACACCGAGAACAGGTACATGAGCAGCGCCAAGCTAAAGACAAAGACCAGCGCGAGCGGCATGGTGCCGCCCACAGCAAACAGCCCGAGTAACGCCGCAGCCTGCAGCACAAACGTCACCAGCAGTGCCTTCATGCCAAAGCGCGCGTCGATCCATCCGCCCAAGATGTTCGAGATCAGGCAGAACACGCCGTAGGCCATGAGCGCGGTGCTGGCTTCGACCGTGCCCATGCCCAACACCTGCTCAAGATAAGGCGTCACGTAGCCGTAGAAAACGTAGACCGACCCCACGCCAAACAAGAAGATGAGCATGCCGGTGATGATGCTCGGTTCGCGCAGAAGCCCCGCCTGCTCGCGAAAGGTGGCAGGCTCGTCGGTTTGCCCAGCGCGCGGCATAAACGCCACGAGCGCTCCGCAGATCAGAACGGCAAAGGTCAGCGTGCCGTACATGGCCACGTGCCAGTCGAGCGTGTCGGCCACAAATTTGCCGATCGAGGTCACAAAGACCATTGCCACGGAAAATGCACCGTATACCACCGAGATGGCAAGCGAAGTTTGCTGTGGGGACAGCAGCTCTGGGATGTACGTCACGCCCACGGCGAGCAGTGCGCCCGAGACAGAGCCCAAGATGATGCGCGAGATAAACAGCGCCTGGAAGTTGGGCGCCAACGCCATGACCAGGTTGCCGAGCACAAAGACGATGCTGTAGCACACGAGCAGCTGGTAGCGGCGGAATCGCCCCGTGCTGAGCGCGAGCACAGGCGTCGCGATAGCGTAGATCAGTGCGAACACGCTAATAAGTTGGCCTGCGGTGGCAAGCGATACGCCGAGTTCCGTCGCCAAGTCACTTTCGATGCCGATGACCACGAACTCGGAGCAGCCGAGCGAGAATCCCAACAGCACGAGCAGCGCCAGGCAGAGCTTGGTGCGCGCGGGGGAGAGCGCGGCGGCGGTTGACTTACTTTTTGGCGTGGTTGCGGCGGTCAAGGTTGTCACTCCAATGTCGCGTGAATAAGCGGGATTCAATCCCTGCAACTCTAACAGAATGTGACGAAGGGGCAGTCCCTTTGTCGCATTGCGCTGCCAGCCAGTCGCTCAAATCGTCACAACATTCGGCGAAAATCTCGAAAACGAGGAAAAGCGCCGAATGTTGTGACGGTTTTCCTGTCTGTGCCGGCGAGCTCCGGCGCTATCTGGGGGTATAAGGCTAGCAAGTGTTTATTTGCGAGGCCTAAGGGGCGCCCCGTATGGATATCGATAACTTTGAATGGTGGTATAGCGAGGGCGAGGCTCCGGACGAGGGGTGGGACGAGCCCACGCCGCGTGACGTGTCGAGCGACGAGGACGAGACCGGCAACGCCGCCGCCGACTCGGACGCCGCCCTCGACCCCGTCGAGTCCCTGACCTTCGAACAAGCTTGGGCCCAGGCCGAGGCAGACGAGGCCAAGGCCGACGCTACGGCCACGCTCGGCGAGCCAGCCGACATGTCGATCTCGCCGGCAAAGACCCCGCAGCCGCGCCACACTATCGATCCCGACAGCACGGCATCCTTCAGCATTCTTGACGTGCCCTCGCAGGGCGCTCAGGCGCCCGCACCCACACGTCGCCCCAATCTGTCTCGCGAGGAAGATGCAGGACGCCGCTCGCCGCTCGGCCCCATCCTTATCGCCTTTATGGCCGGCG
>CABVAS010000104.1 GCA_902496375.1 uncultured Collinsella sp. | reverse complement strand
ACGGTCGACAACGCCCACGGTAAATCCGGCAAGGTCGTAGTCGGCAGGAGCCATAACGCCCGGGTGCTCGGCCATCTCGCCGCCCACGAGCGCGCAGCCCGCGAGCTTGCAACCGTCGGCCACACCCTTGATGATCTTTGCCATGTGCTCGGCCTCGATGTGGCCGATGGCAACGTAGTCCAGGAAGAACAGCGGCTCGGCGCCCGAAGCCAGAATGTCGTTGACGCACATAGCGACCAGGTCCTGGCCCACCGTCTCGTGACGGTCCATAATCTGGGCGAGCACGAGCTTGGTGCCCACGCCGTCGGTACCGCTAATCAGAATCGGGTCTTCCATATCCTTAAGCGCGGCGGCCGAGAACAGGCCACCAAAGCCACCGATGCCGCCGATGACCTCGGGACGGTTGGTGTCCTTAACCATTTGCTTAATAGCGTCGACGGCGCGGCCGCCCTCGGCGGTATCGACGCCGGCATCCTCATACGTCACATGTTTGCTGTCGCTCATCTGAGCCTTCCTCTCCCACTACCGTCCGCCGCCCGGGCGCCAAACGGTGCTCATAGTTGCGTTCATATCGGCGCACACCGCAGCGGCGCGCGCCGTAGTATCAACAAAACAGCAGATAAAACCTGCCAAAATGAACCTGTCCCTACATGGCAGGTTTTAGGCCTCGCCGTGCTCCTCTTCCCAGCTGCGGTCGTCGTATTTCTCGACCACGGCGTCGTCGTCAAAGTGCAGCGGCTTGTCCAGGTTGCGGGGCTTAAAGCCCTCCATGAACTTGTCGCGGCCAAAGCTCTCGGGAATCGCCACGGGGTAGCGGCCGGTAAAGCACGCATCGCAGTAACCGCCTTTGGGCATGACCTTAAGCAGGCCCTCGACCGAAAGGAAGGCCAGCGAATCGGCGCCGATATACTCGCAAATCTCGTCGACCGTCTTGTTGGCGCTGATAAGCTGCGACTGCACGTCGGTATCGATACCGTAGAAGCATGGCCAGATGACCTCGGGCGAGTTGATGCGGATATGAATCTCCTTGGCGCCAGCGTTGCGCAGCATCTTGACGAGCTGCACCATGGTGGTGCCGCGCACGATGGAGTCGTCGATGACGACCAGGCGCTTGCCCTCGATGTTGTCGCGCAGCGGGTTGAGCTTCATGCGCACGCCCATGGCGCGCAACTCCTGCGTAGGCTCGATAAACGTACGGCCCACGTAACGGTTCTTGATGAGGCCCTCGCCAAAGGGAATGCCGCTCTCGTGCGAATAACCCTCCGCAGGCGGCAGGCCGGAGTCGGGCACGCCGATGACCAGGTCGGCCTCGACGGGCTCCTCATGTGCCAGCTGACGACCCATGTCGTAACGGCAGGCATAGACGCTCTTGCCGTTCATGATGGAGTCGGGGCGGGCAAAGTAGACCTGCTCAAAGATGCAGTTTGCGGGCTCTTCGGCTGCAGGCACGCCCTGCTCGGATACCAGACCCTCGGCGCTGATGCGCAAAATCTCGCCGGGACGGACGTCACGGACGTACTCGGCACCCACGATGTCGAGCGCGCACGTCTCGGAGGCAACGACCCAGCCGCCGGCGCGCGTGACATGGACGGCGGAGTCGACCGTCGAGGCACCGTCTTGCGAGGGCAGCTGCGAAACAGAAGCGGCATCGGCCTGGTCCAGA
Source organism: uncultured Collinsella sp. (assembly GCA_902496375.1). Lineage (GTDB taxonomy): Bacteria > Actinomycetota > Coriobacteriia > Coriobacteriales > Coriobacteriaceae > Collinsella. The sequence continues at coordinate 4,400 of CABVAS010000104.1, read as the reverse complement.
CCTTCGTCCACCAGCTTGCCCAGCACGAGCGGGCGAATGCCGTGCGGATCGCGGAATGCGTAGAGCGCCTGCTCGTTGATGAGCGTCATGGCGTAGCCGCCGCGCACGAGCTCCATGGTCTTGCGAATGCCCTCGCGCAGATGACCCGTACGCTGGGTAAAGTAGCCGATAAGCTTGGTCGCGACCTCGGAATCCGAATTGGAGAGGAACGGCACGCCCAGCTCGATCAGCTGGCGGCGCAGCTCGTCGGTGTTGACCAGAGTGCCGTTGTGAGCAAGCGCGATAATGACGCTGTTGATGGTAGAAAGATGCGGCTGCGAGGCTTCCCAGCTCTTGGCACCGGCGGTGCCATAGCGCACGTGGCCCACGGCCAGCTGGCCGGAGAGCGTCGACAGGTCGGCGTTGGAGAACACGCGATCGAGCAGTCCCAGGTCTTTGCGAACCATAACCGTGCCGCCATCACCCACGGCGATTCCCGCCGATTCCTGGCCGCGATGCTGCAGCGCGCGCAGACCAAAGTACGTCAGTCGAGCCACATCGCGATCGGGTGCCCACACACCAAAAATGCCGCATTCCTCATGCAGCTGGTCGGAGTCCGGATCATACGTCGACATGGTCTTCACCTGTCCCGCGGCACGCTCGGCCGCGCGGATGGTTTCTTGAGACATGGCATCCCCTCAGAGCCTCGTTATTTGGCGTTACCTGCCCTATTATACGCACGGCAAGACAAGCACTCCCGCGCATGAACAGCGCTTTTTAAAAGCCCACCGAGCTTATAATCCGTTTTGCAGCCAAACATTTTATTGGGCAACCGCCTCGGGGCCGACGATCCCGCATACTTCCGTTGCGACGTGTCTCGCCCGCCGTTGGGGCTTGCATTGTTGCAATTGGGACGTTCGTCCTGTCTTTTGGCAGGTCGGCGGCGTATCCTTGTACCTACAGCAAAACGAGAAAGGTTATGTATGGATCGAAACGAACTCGACCCCAGCGTCCCCAGCGCCACGGAGGTCAAGAAGATCCCCCTCATCATTAAGGTGTACGCCGTCCTGTGCATCCTGTCCGGCGTGGGCACGCTCCCTTCGGTCGGCGCCTTTATGTGGCAGGTCATCACCGCGCTCATCAACGGCAACGCCGCCGCCAAGCTCGGCGACAACACGCTCGTCGCGGTCGGCCTTATCGTCGCCGGCATCATGCTCTCGGCTGCCAGTGCTGTCATCTTGATCATCTTTGGCCTAGACCTCATCAAGAACCAGCGTCGCAATGCCGCCCGTCTGTCCTATATCCTTATCGCGTTTACCGTCGTCGAGCTTTTGGTTGACGTGATGCTCCAGGGCATCGGGCCCTTCTTGCTGCGCCCTGCCATCCAGCTCGGCATCCTCGTCGCACTTTCGGCCACCGTCGACCCCACGCTGCGCCAGGAGCGCGAGCTGCAGCGCCGCCTGCAGGAGATGCTCGACCGCGACGCCGCCGCCGAGGGCATGCTCGGGCGCGATGAAACCGGCGAAGGCTACATCAAGCTCAACTACTTCAACCTGTTCTGGGTATTCTTTGTCTGCTGCATACTCGGCCTGGTCCTGGAGGATATCTGGCATATGACCGTCAACGATCCGGGTGTCTACCAGGACCGCGCCGGTATGCTGTTTGGCCCCTTCAGCCCCATCTACGGCTTTGGTGCCGTGCTCATGACCATGGTGCTCAACCGCTTCTATAAAAAGAACCCCATCATCATTTTCCTGGTGAGCGCCCTGCTCGGCGCCAGCTTTGAGGTGTTCGTGGGCTGGTTTATGCAGACCGCGTTTGGCGTGGTCTCGTGGAGCTACTCGCACATAACGCTGTTCGGTATGCCCGACCCGCTCGTGGTCCTCACGGGCGGACGCACCTGCACGGGCTTCGCCTGTCTGTGGGGCCTGGGTGGCCTCATCTGGATCAAGCTGCTGCTGCCGAGGCTGCTCAAGCTCATCAACATGATTCCGTGGAAGAGCCGCTACTCGGCTACCGTCATCTTCACCATCATTATGCTGGTCGATGGCGTTATGACGCTGCAGTCGCTCGATTATTGGCATCAGCGCGTCAACGGCACGGAACCGGATATTCCCGTTGCGCAGTTCTACGGCAAGTATTTCGATAATGACTTTATGGAGAATCGCTTCCAGAGCATGACCATGAGCCCCAAGGATGCAACGCGCGTGTAGCGCTCACCGCGCCCAAAACGCAAAATGCCCGCCGGTATCACACGTACCGGCGGGCATTTTTATAAACGAGCCTTCTATCGACGCAAACCTCTACGCCTCGCGCTCGACCTCACTCACACACTCATTTTTGATGGTGCCAACGAGCGCCTGCAGCGCATCGACCACGTGCGGGCGAATGTCCCCGCCAATGAGCACGAGCATGATGTCGTCACCTACGGCAAGCTCGCCGCTTGCCAGCCACACGCGCACATAGCCGATACCCGGCATCGCGCGCGTGGCCTCGATAGCAGCCTGCACCTTCTGAGCATCGAAGCCGAACACCATGCCGCCCACCTTGTGGCCCGGCGCCACGCCATCGGTCTCGACACCGCGCGCCTCGGCCTTGGGCGTCGCGCGCACCACACCGTTATGTGTCAGATACATACCGCACGCAGGTGCCGACGAATCGGCCTTGGCCTCGCGCAGCCAAGCATCAACCGAAGGCATCGTTTTGCCATTCTCGAGCATCATTTCTCCCTTACCGTCATCGAGTAGCCAATTTGGAACGGGGCTTTTTTAGCTACTCTCGAACAACTTATTCCTCGACCGGCGTGAGCACCATGACGGCACGCGTGTTGCTCAGCGATAACGAACGACAGGTCACAAGCGTTGCAACCTTGGTTGCCGAAGCGGCACGATCGATGGCATCGCTCGCCACGGCAGAGGCACCGTCGAGCATCTCGGACAGGTAGTTCTTGAGCCCGTCGTCGCCCTCAAAATTGGGCGTGCGCGCCTTGGAGTATGTATCCTCAACGACCTTGGTCGCCAGCGGACGCAGCTTATACGTTGCATCGCGCGTGATGTAATACACGTACTCGATGCTATCGAACGTCGCTTGGTCGGTGGTGTCCGAAATCACGTTGAACATCGACCCATCGTTCATATGGTGGCCGTAGATCGTGGTCTGCTGATCCACCATGCCCGGCGCGGTGTCGTCGCTATCCAAGAAGATGGCTCCCGAGGCATTAGCGGTGCCGTCGAATAGCGTGTTGAGGTACTTGGAGTTGTTGTTAGTCTGCACCACGGGGTAATTGATGTTGGTGCCGGGTGCATAAATCCAGCCAACGACCTCGGGGTTTGTCTGGGCGAGCGCGTTGAAGTCAACGATCGGCACGCCGCTGGCGTCCTTGTCGCTCACATATTGTTTTTCGATTTTTTGATACGACTCGCTCGCCTGCTTATAGCCAATCTGCGCGTTGATAAAGATGGCGGCCGCGGCAACGATCAGACCAATGCCGATGATAATGAGCAGAATGGGAATGACGGAGCGGCGCTTTTTGCGCGGCGGCTCGGTATAGCTCGATGGCGCGGCATGCGCCGAAGAGCGAGGTGACTTCTTGGCCGTACTGTATGACGAAGGGCGATATGCAGCAGGTGTATCCTGACGGCGATGCTTCGCCGGCGTCACGGGGCGCGGCGCGCGCGGCTGCTGAGGAGAGGATGTCCGACCCTGCTGCGGCGCGCGGGCTGCTCCCGACTTGACTTGATCGGGAACCCGAGAAGCCGAAAAACGCTTTCCCTGATAGTCGGACATGGCTCTCCTTATGCTGCAAATGGACTGGCAGAGCGCTTAGGCGTCAGCCATCTCCTGCTTCATCTTCTCGATAACCTTGCGATACTCGGGGTCGCAGGCGCCCAGGATCTGCGTGGCATAGATAGCGGCGTTCTTGGCACCGTTGATGGCCACACAGGCAACGGGCACGCCCGAAGGCATCTGCACCATCGACAGCAGCGAGTCCATGCCACCCAGGTCGCTCGTCTTCATAGGCACGCCGATGACCGGCAGCGGCGTAAAGGCTGCCACGACGCCACCCAGGTGAGCGGCCTTGCCGGCGGCGGCGATAATCACCTTGATGCCGCGGTCGGCAGCAGTCGAGGCCCACTCATGGACCTTCGCCGGCGTGCGGTGCGCGCTTGCAATCACGAGCTCATAGGGCACGCCCAGTGCCTCGAGCTCGGCGGTGCAGCCCTCCATAACGCCCAAATCGGACTTGGAGCCCATGATGATCCCGACAACCGGCTTCTGATCTGCCATAAACAAAGACCTCCTGTTGAGAGCGGTGACGCGGCCAATCCGCGACCCTTAACTACTGAGAGTAGTATAGCTGCTCCCGTCCCTGCGGTCTCTGTGGTGGCGGCTGAGCCTTTCCCTCGGGAACTGGGCTTCGC
>CABVAS010000103.1 GCA_902496375.1 uncultured Collinsella sp. | reverse complement strand
GGCCGTCAATCCAGTTGAACCCCAGCGCGAAGCGGGCGAACACGCCGGTGATGCCGGCAGTGATGACGACGCCGAGCGTGCTCAGCAGCACCGCCGGCACAGCGACGGGTTTGGCACGGTCGATATTGGTGTTAAAGCCGCCGTAGAACATGATGAACAGCAGCGCCGTGCTGCAGACGGTTTCGGTGAGCGCATAGTCGCTAAAGTCGATATGCGCCGGGCCGTTGACGCCCAACAGCATGCCGAGCGCGATAAAGATGAGCAGGGTGGGGAAGGGGAGTTTTTTGCCGACGGGTTTGATGGTCAGGCACAAAATGATGACGAGGCCGATAAAGAGAAGGATCTGGTTCATAGATGGTGTCCGCTCCTGGGTGGTTGGCGTGGCACGGTCGGTTGCCTGCGGTTATTTGTACCCAAAGATGGTGGGTTTATGGGGTTGGATTGCGGGCGTGCGCGATATCGTCATAGACGGCTGCCGTCTTTGCCTCTGCTCGGAAACCCTTTCCAGCTTTATTGCAACGGAGTACAATGGGTAACGTTTAAGTTCAACTTGAAGTTTTAGTTGCGGCACCGGGCTTCGGCCGCAATGCAAGGAGAGGCGTACCATGGCGATCTATGTGACATCTGACGCTCACGGGCACGTGCGTGCGCTTGACGAGGCCCTGTCTAAGATCTCGTTGACGTCCGACGACACACTGTACGTGCTGGGCGACATGATCGATCGCGGGCCCGATCCGGTCGGCGTTATTAAGCTCGTGCGCTCGCTGCCCAACGCCCGCGTGCTCAAGGGTAATCACGAGCAGATCATGCTCGATGCCATCATTGGCCAGGATCCGCTCGATGCCGAGACCTGGGATATCAACGGTGGCTGGACGACGCGCGAGCAGCTCAACGACATGGAATTTGAGGCATACGAGGAGCTCGTGCGATGGATGGCCGCGCTGCCGCTCTACGCAGTGGTCGAGACCGAGGAGCGCCCGTATCTGCTGGTACATGCTGGAATCGAGATGAAGGCGGCGCGCGCGTTTTTGCTTGAGCATGGTGTCGATTGCGGCGACGGCAGGGGAGCGGTCGATGCCGATCGCGAGCTGCTGCAGCAAATGCTCGCCGTACAGTCGTCCGATGACTTGCTCTGGATTCGTCACGGCTATTGGGATGTGCCGACCGGGCTGCTTTCTACCGAGGGCAGGGGCCCGGTCGTGGTGAGCGGTCACACTCCCACGGTATCGCTTGGTCGCTATTGCGAGGTCGGTGGTCTGGCGGGGCTCGATGAGGAATCGGGACGCGGGCAGATCGTGCGCTTGGGCGGCGAGGACACTGCCGGTGTGCCCGATCGCATCGACATCGACTGCGCCGCCGCCACCGGCTCCGAGTTCGGCCGCGTGGGCATCCTGCGCCTGGACGACGGGGCGGAGTTCTACGCGAACATCAACCCGGGCGAATAATCGGTGCAAGTGGTAGCTAATTTGGGACGGGACTTTTTTGACTACTTTTGCCCTTCTGCCCGCTAATTGACTTCTCTCGGACGGGGATTAAATAATCATTTGGCTACCCGCTGGCTAAGTGAGTAGACTTTTTTGGAAATGCCGAGCACCCAACATATTTGCCTCAATAAAACCGCAGGTCACAGACTAGTGCTCTGTCGGTGTGGTCGGGGATTCGGTAAAAATCTACTCACTTAGTTTTGCGTGTCCGCAACGAGACTCCAGCCGGGGTGATTCCACCGCAAATTAGCTTCTCCCATCGCCGCAATTAGGCGCCGTACGGATTCCGGTCCCTCTCTATGCGTTGGCGGATGTGGGCGTACTCGATAATCAACAGTACCAGCAGTAGGGCCATGATGGCTAGGTAGCTCACGACGGCGCCCATCAGGCCGAGCAGATTGATCAGAATCACCGGGAGCACCACGCTCACGGCAAAGCAGATCAGGTAGATCTTGGTGACGTCTCCAGCGTGGCGCAGCACCGTGATGATGGCGTAGATAAAGTCGATGGCCGCGGTGACGCCGCCGGCGACGACCATCAGCAGCGCCAGCGTACGGTAGCGTTCAAAGCTGAGACCGTACATAAAGCTCATGAGGGGAATACCGGGACCTGCCATAAATGCGGCGCACACGCCGGTGATGACCACGATCAGCGCCATAACGGCAACAATAATCAGGTCAAAGCGGCGACGCTTGCGCGGATTCGCCCAAATGCTCGACAGACGCAGGAGCTGCGGTTTATAGATAAATCCAATGCTCAACAAAATTCCCTGCGCCGGAAAGAACAGGGCATTAAAGTACAGCTGATACTTGTAGGCCAGCGCGCCTTCCATCACGAACTTGGGCATGCTCTCGATAAGGTTAAACAGGAACAGTGCGCCAAAGAGCGGGGCGCACTGGATAAACAGGTGGCCAGCCTCGCGCAGGCTCATGCGGCGTGTTTTTTCGGTCTCGAGCAGGGCGAGCGGGGCGGTGACCAGCACGAGCGAGGCAATCGCGGCGATGCCCATGGCCATGGCCGCGATGGGCATGCTGCGCGTGAGGAACAGTGCCACGCTAAAGACCGCGATGACGCCGGCGGAACGCAGCGTTTGGCTCATGCCGGCCAAATAGAGCTTGTCGGCCTGCTGCAGGCGGCCCTCGTACACGTCGGCGATGCCGTCGATCACCTTATAGAGGTAGACGCCCAGGCCGATCGTGGCCATCTGCGCATCGTAGCCGCGTGCGCTGCTGTACGTGAGGCCGCAGCCTAGTGCGAGCGCTCCGCAAAGCCAACGGTTGAGCTGGTAGGAGGCGAAGGAGGTTTTTTCGTCGATGTCCGAGACCTGAAAGTTGCGCACGCCGTAGTTGCACGCGATCATGATGAGCGTGCCGGTAACAAAGGCGATGGAGAATTTGCCGGCGTCCTCGGCGCCCACGAGCTGCGTAGACACGATGGTGAGCAGCGGAAACGCCAAGCCCCACACGGCGGTGCCGAGAGCGTTCCAAAGGTAATCGCGGCGGGTGGCGTGCTCCTCGTATTCCGCTTCCTGCATGGAGAACCCGCCGCCGTAGACGGCGCCGAGCAGACGGTTCCACCAAGCGTTGACCATGCGGCGGACGGGGCCGGGCTCCCGATCGCGTTCGCGCCGGCGACGTGTGGCTTGGCTGCTATCGGGCCCGCCGGCGTTGCGCTGACTCAGCTCTTGGATGCGTGCGAGTTCCTCGGCAGTGTGCGAGGCAGGGAAGAGGCCGTTCTCGATGCGGCCGCCCTGGGCCTTCGCGGCGCCGTCCTTCGATGCAGCGGGGTTGGAGGTGCCGTTGCGGCGGGCGATGGCGCGGCGAATGCTATCGAGGGGCGTGATACTCAAAGCGGAGTCCTTTCTATTGCTGCGCTTTAGTATAGACGCGACGGTGTTCGCTCGTGTTTTTGAACGGATTGTTCAATAATTTCGGCGGGCGGCTGTAATTTGTCGGTAAACGTGCGGTATCCTGTTGAAGTTTTGTGACACCCCCGATGCCGCCCACGCGGTACCAAGGAGCTTCTACCTATGGACGTCGCCGCATTCTTACTGGCTCTTGTGCCGATTATTTGGCTGGTCGTGATGCTGCTGTGCTTTAAATGGCCAGCTTGGAAGGCCGCTATCGGATCGTTTGTCCTTTCGTGCTTGCTTGCCTTCGCATGGTGGCACCTGCCGGCAGCGCAGATCGCGACCGCCTCGCTCGAAGGTTTTTTGATGGCTCTGTGGCCCATCGTCCTGGTGATCATCGCCGCGGTGTTCACGTATAACCTGTGCGTTCGTACGGGCGCCATGGACGTGATCGGCAGCATGATCACCTCCATCAGCAGCGACCGCCGTCTGCTGGCGCTGCTCGTGGCTTGGTGCTTCGGTGGCTTTATGGAGGGCATGGCCGGCTTCGGTACCGCTGTCGCCATTCCCGCCGGCATGCTCGCGGGCCTGGGCTTTGAGGCCGTGCCTGCCGTGCTCATCTGCCTGCTGGCCAACGGCGTGCCCACGCCCTACGGCTCCATCGGCATCCCCACGGTGTCCGTTGCCGACCTGGTGGGTTTGGATTCCCTTCACCTAGCGACCGTTCAGCTGGTGCAGCTCGCGCCGTTCTTTGTGGTGATGCCGCTATTTATTGTGCTGGTTGCGGGCCGTGTTGCCGATGACCAGGGCAATGCCGCGAGTGTGGGCGAGCGTCTGCACGGTGTTGCCGGCGTGGCGTTGCTCTCCGGCGTGTCGTTTGTCGGCGCGGCTCTGGTCGTTGCCATGTTTGTGGGCCCCGAGCTGGCCGTGGTCGTAGGATCCATCGTTTCGCTCGCGCTGACAGCTGCGCTTGCCATGCGTGCCGAGAAGTCGGGGCGTCTGGACGCACGCTTTCACATGAATATCGAGGCGGGGGAGAAGCTCACCGTTAAGTCGGCGCTTTCGGCCTGGTCGTGCTTCATCCTGATCTTTGTGTTGCTGCTGGGCACGTCTAACCTGGTGCCCGCTGTACATGCCGCGCTCGCGCCGTTTGCGAGCCACGTGCAGGTGTATTGCGGTGAGAATCCCGGTACGCTTACGTTTTCGTGGATCAACACGCCGGGCGTCTGGATTTTCCTGGCGGCGTTTGCCGGCGGTGCCATTCAGGGTGCTTCGCCACGCATGATGGGCGAGGTGCTGGCCGCGACTGTGAAGCAGATGATGCCGACGGTGATCACGATGCTTTCGGTGCTGGGCTGTGCCAAGGTGATGGGCTATGCGGGCATGATCTCTTCGATCAGCGCGTTCTGCATCGCCGTCGCCGGTGGGCTGTACCCGATTCTGGCTCCGTGGATCGGCGCAGTCGGTGCGTTTGTGACCGGCTCGGGCACGTCCTCGGGCATGCTGTTTGGCCCCATTCAGAGCCAGGCTGCCACTGCGCTGGGTGTGAGCGACTACTGGATGGTCGCGTTGAACGCCCTGGGCGTCGCCGCCGGTAAGATGATCTCGCCGCAGACCCTCGCCATTGGTCTTGCCGCCGTGCTCGTGCGCGGTAAGGATGCCGAACTCCTGGGCGCCGTCCTGCCCTACGCCGCCGGCATGCTGGTCCTGATGAGCGCCATAGCCATGCTCGGCCAAGGCCTGCCGCTGTAGTCGGCACTTAGGGACGTTCCTTATGTGCCGGCACTTTGGGAACGTCCCTAAGTGCCGGCATCCGGGGACACTCCTTGAATGTTGTCTGTTCAAGAGTGTCCCCAATGACTAGTCGTTTAAAAGCGTCCCTAACGACTAGGCCGCTTGCCTGCGATTTTTGACCGTTGGGCGGGCGCTTCGCCGTTGCCGCAAAAACGTTTTTGCATATCGGGTACAACGGGCTTTACGTGAGTAAAGTGCGCGCCGCGTCCACGTGTCGCGCTTTTAAAGGAGGCCCCATGCCTGGTGTTACCCCTGCAGAAGTTCTGTCCAACTTTGGTATTGCGCTGGTCGAAGATCCCGCCGAGAATCAGCCCCGTCTGCTGGTCGATCTATCCGCCGCGGAGCTCGTCGAGCACGCCATCCGCCGCGAAGAAGGCCGCATGGCATCCAACGGCGCGCTGGTGATCGAGACGGGGGAGCGCACTGGTCGTTCCCCCAATGACCGCTTTATCGTTGACACCCCCGATGTTCACGACAAGATTGCCTGGGGTGCCGTCAACCGCCCGCTTTCTGCCGAGAGCTACGAGGCCATCAAGGCCGGTATCGTCAACTACCTCAACGAGCGCGATGTGTTCGTCACTCGCGGTATGGCCGGTGCCGATCGCAACCATACGCGTCGCCTGCTTGTCGCCTGCGAGCGTGCCAGCCAAGCGCTCTTTATTAAGCAGATGCTCGCCCGCCCGCTTGCCCGTGAAATCGCACGCACCGGCGAGCCGGACTTCTGCGTGCTCGCCGCTCCCGGCTACCAGTGCGATCCCGCCATTAAGGGCCTCAACTCCAGCGCCGCCGTGGTCATCAACTTCCAGGAGCGCGTGATTTTGGTTGCCGGCACCGGTTACTCCGGCGAAATCAAAAAGTCCATCTTCAGCGTCATGAATTACCTGCTGCCCGTCGAGGACGACGTGCTACCCATGCACTGCTCGGCCAGCATGGATCCCGTCACGCA
>CABVAS010000102.1 GCA_902496375.1 uncultured Collinsella sp. | reverse complement strand
GTCGTCATACGTTCCCGTCCAATGGATGTCACTCTCCGTAAAATTCGCATTCAGCAGCTGGATGAAATACCGCCTTGCATTCCTGGCGTTCAGGTTCTAGCCTCTTTGCATATCCGAGGACGTTTTGGGAGGTAGCCCAAACAGCCCCGGCGATCCTGCGGGAGTTGAGTCCCTTTAGAACTTGTCGTGGAAGGTACGCGCAATGACCTCGTCCTGCTGCTCCTTGGTGAGCGTGTGGAAGTTCACGGCATAGCCGGAAACGCGGATGGTCAGCTGCGGGTACTTCTCGGGGTGAGCCTGAGCGTCGAGCAGCGTCTCACGGTTGAAGACGTTGATGTTCAGGTGGTGGCCACCCTTCTCGGCGTAAGCGTCGAGCATGTGGACCAGGTTATCGGCCTGAGTCTCAGAAACTTCAGAAACCTTCATAATGTGTCTCCTTCGATCGATAGGCGCCGGCCGAAACCGGCGCACTAATCAGTAATCGTTATTGTTAGTATAGCACTAACAATAGTTACTCGCCCAGCTGATCAAGGTCGATATCGCCAAAGAACACCTGGTCCTCCTTGCCGAGCGCACTCGGGATGATGGAGAAGGTGTTGGAGATGCCGTCCTGAGCATCGCGGAACGGGAGCTTGGAAACCGAAGACAGCGAAGCGATGGCGCCGTGGCTATCGCGCTTGTGCATGGGGTTAGCACCCGGGGCGAACGGCTGGCCAGCCTTGCGGCCATCGGGCGTGGAGCCGGTCTTCTTACCGTACACGACGTTGGAGGTGATGGTCAGAACCGAGGTCGTGGGCACGGAGTTGCGGTAGGTGTCGTTCATGCGGATGTACTCCATGAACTGGTGCACAACGTCGTGAGCGATCTGGTCGACGCGGTCGTCGTCGTTACCGTACTTGGGGAACTCGCCCTCGGTCTCGAAGTCGACGATGATGCCGTTCTCGTCACGGACGGGGTGGACCTTGGCGTACTTGATGGCGGACAGGGAGTCAGCCACGACGGAAAGGCCAGCGATGCCCGTAGCAAACCAGCGGTGCACGTGCTTGTCGTGCAGAGCCATCTGGATGCGCTCGTAGCAGTACTTGTCGTGCATGTAGTGAATGATGTTCAGCGAGTTGACGTACACGCCAGCAAGCCACTTCATCATGTCGTTGTACTTGGCCACAACGTCGTCGTAATCGAGCGTATCGCCCTCGACGGCGCGGTACTTGGGGCCGACCTGCTTCTTGGAGACCTCGTCAACACCGCCGTTGAGTGCGTACAGCAGGCACTTGGCCAGGTTGGCGCGGGCTCCGAAGAACTGCATCTCCTTGCCGATGCGCATGGAGGACACGCAGCAGGCAATGCCGTAGTCGTCGCCGTGATAGACGCGCATGAGGTCGTCGTTCTCGTACTGGATCGAGGAGCTGGCGACAGAAGTCTTGGCGCAGAACTTCTTGAAGTTCTCGGGCAGACGGGTCGACCACAGAACGGTCATGTTAGGCTCGGGGCTGGTGCCCATGTTCTCGAGCGTGTGCAGGTAGCGGTAGCTCATCTTGGTAACGAGCGTACGGCCGTCAACACCCATGCCGCCGATGGACTCGGTGACCCACTGCGGGTCGCCGGTGAACAGGGCCTGGTACTCGGGGGTACGGGCGAACTTGACCATGCGGAGCTTCATGATGAAGTGATCCACGAACTCCTGGATCTGCTCCTCGGTGAAGGTACCGTTGGCAAGGTCGCGCTCAGCGTAGATGTCGATGAACGTAGAGGTACGGCCGATGGACATAGCAGCGCCGTTCTGCTCCTTGACGGCAGCAAGGTAGGCGAAGTACATCCACTGGATGGCCTCCTGCGTGTTAGTAGCAGGGTTGGAAATATCGAAACCATAGGTCTCGGCCATCATCTTGAGCTCGCCGAGGGCGCGGATCTGCTCCTGCAGCTCCTCGCGATCGCGGATGTTGTCGGCGGTCATGACCGTCGGAGTGGAAGCCTTCTGGGCCTCCTTGTCCTTGATCAGGTAGTCGACGCCGTACAGGGCAACACGACGGTAGTCACCGATGATGCGGCCGCGGCCATAGCCATCGGGCAGACCGGTGATGATGTGAGCCGAGCGGCAAGCACGCATCTCGGGGGTGTAGACATCGAAGACGCCAGCGTTGTGGGTCTTGCGCTCGAAGGTGTAGCGCTCGACAACGTTCTCGTCGACCTTGTAGCCGTGCTGGCTGGCAGCCTGGCAAGCGATGCGGATACCACCGTTGACGTGCAGCGCGCGCTTGAGCGGCTTGTCGGTCTGGAGGCCAACAATGGTCTCCTTGTCGCGATGGGCATTATCGATGTAGCCAGCGGGGTGGCTCACGATACCCGTGACGGTCTTGGTGTCCATATCGAGGACACCACCCTGCTCGCGCTCCTTAAGCAGCAGGTCGAGAACCTCGCCCCACAGCTCCTTGGTACGCTCGGTCGGACCTACGAGGAACGACTCGTCGCCCTCGTAGGGGGTGTAGTTCTTCTGGATGAAGTCTCGGACGTCAACCTCTCCCGTCCAGATGCCTTCCTTGAAGCCTTCCCATGCCTCCTGCATTGTGTAACCACGCTCCTAGTTACGTGTTATGCGGCGCTCTCTCACACCGCTGCTTATTGAATTCTTGAATGTTCGGCTTGCACTACCGGCTTCTTCCGTTCTTCACCACACGTCGGTGCAGGGAAAAACGTTTGTCCACCTTGGAACTACAACCCAAAACCCAAGATTTCACCCGTCTGAGAAGGATAACATAGCGACCCTCTCCATCTGGGCTGTTATATGTTTCTTTTTTTATATCATAAGGGCGTTTTTTACAAAGCCGCAGGAAATGAGAGCGTGAACAACTACCGTTCACCGATTTGTTTGGTTTTTTCCTTGCCTTTGTACGACGTTCACCCTAGCTGTTATGCCAGCTTTATCAGGGTAAAGTACCTCTGAGTAGGCTTTAGGACATGCCTAACGATCTGCCCCTAACTTTGCTGGCATCGACGGTGTACGGAGGTCGCCTAAAGGCAGTTTTCTAGGCATGACCCAAAAATCTACCGTATAGGGCGCGCGTGCAAGGGTATCATCTTTCACCGAAAATAGTTTCTAGTGTTAGGGGTTTTCGGTGGAAGATACCGATTTCCGTGAACTTGGACGTCAGCTCTTAACTGAGTTTGGCAGCATGCATCAGCGCATTTCGCGCTTTGCGGACAAAGCTCTCGGTGGCGAGATGGCTGTAATGCGCGCCCTCATGCTCGCCGGCGGCTCGCTCACGCCGAGCGAACTCGCTGATCGCGCCTGGGTCTCGAGCGCCCGCATCGCCAATATTCTGCGCGCCCTCGAGGCCAAGGGCTGGGTCGAGCGCGAGCACTCAAAGACTGACCGTCGTCGCGTACACGTCATAGTGACCGACAAGGGATTCCAGGATCTCGAAATCAAACGTCGGGAATTCGAGGACCGCACCGCGGCCTTCCTCGAGCAGCTCGGCGAAACAGATACCCAGGAGATGGTGCGCCTTCTAAGACGTGCCAACGAAATTATCGACCGCAATCAAGAAAGGAGAGATGCCGAGTGAGGATTCTCAAGCTCTTTAAAAAACATATCCTGGCACTGTTCGCAGCTATCGTACTTATCGTAATCAGCTGCAACGCCGATCTGGCGCTGCCTACCTATATGAGCGACATCGTCGACGTGGGCGTGCAGCAAGGCGGCATCGCCTCGCCCGTGCCCGACACCATTCGCGCCGAATCGCTCGACGACCTCGAACTCTTCATGAGCTCCAAGGACGCCAAGGCTGTGGAGGCCGTGTTTAGCAAGGCGGACAATAACGGCATTCGAACGTACAAGGGCACCGAGGAGGAGCGTGCCGACGGCGGCAAGATTGCCGACATCATGAGCCTGCCCGAGACTGTCGTCCTTTCGTTCAACCAGGGTATTGACGCCAACTCCATGGGCGACATGATGGGCACGTCCGGTGAAAAAGACAACAGCGGCGCCCAGGCCATGCCCACGCCCGAGCAGATGGCGGCGATGACGCCCGAGCAACTCGCCGAGATGCAGCAGAAGGCCGCTGCGGCGCAGAACATGCAAAAACAGATTGATGCCGACGGTGGCAAGATCACCATGAAGAGCCTGCGTCTAGGCGTTGAAGGCGGCCTAATCGACCAGGGCAAGCTCGTCGAGGGCGCCAACGATATGGCAGACAAAATGGGCTCCATGTCGGGCTCCATCGTGACCCAACGCGCCGTGAGCTATGTGCAAGACGAGTACAAGGCACAGGGCATCGACCCCGCCGACGTGCAGAACGCCTACCTGGGCCGCATGGCGACCACGATGTTTGGGCTGTGCCTGGTATCGCTCGTCGCCACCATCCTGACCGGTGCCGTGGCGTCGCGCACCGCCTGCTCCATCGCCCGCGACCTGCGCCGCGAGACCTTCAACAAGGTTATGCACTTCTCGCCGGCCGAGGTGGGCAAGTTTAGCCAGGCCTCGCTCATCACCCGCTGCACCAACGACATTCAGCAGATCCAGATGGCCGCAACCCTGTTTATCCGCATGTGCCTGATGGCCCCCGTCATGGGCATCGTCGCCGTCATGCGCGTCCTGGCCAACCACACCGGCCTGGAGTGGACCATCGCCGTGGCCATCATCGCGGTTTCGGCCGTTGTCGGCGTGCTCATGGGCCTCACCATGCCCAAGTTCAAAAAGATGCAGAGCTTTGTGGACCGCGTGAACCTTACCGCCCGCGAGCTGCTCGACGGCCTTATGCCCATCCGCTCGTTCAACCGTGAGGAGCATGAGCTCGAGCGTTTTGACAAGGCTTCGCTCGACCTGATGACCACGCAGCTCTACACCAACCGCGCCATGAGCTTTATGATGCCGCTCATGATGTTCGTCATGAACTGCATCACCGTGCTTATCGTCTGGTTTGGCGCGCAGGGCGTGTCCGACGGCGTGATGCAGGTCGGCAACATGATGGCGTTTATCTCCTACACCATGCAGATCGTCATGGCGTTTATGATCCTCACCATGGTTTCGGTCATCCTGCCCCGTGCCGAGGTCGCAGCCGAGCGCGTAGATGAGGTCATCACCTGCCCCACGAGCATCAACGACCCTGCCTCGCCCAAACTGCCCGCTGCCAGCGCGCCGCGCGGCGAGCTCACCTTCCGTGACGTGAGCTTCCAGTATCCCGATGCCCGCGCCGACGTCATTAGCGGCGTAAACTTCACCACGCACGCCGGCCAGATGCTCGGCATCATTGGTTCCACGGGCTCGGGCAAGTCCACGCTCGTGCAGCTGATTCCGCGCCTGTACGACGTCACGGGCGGCAGCATTTCGCTCGACGGCATCGACGTGCGCGACATGACCCTTTCCGAGCTGCGCCGCCGCATCGGTTATATTCCGCAGCAGGGTCGCCTGTTCTCGGGCACCGTCGAGAGCAACCTCAAGTTTGCCGGCGACATGGTGAGTGACGAGGATATGCGCCAGGCAGCACGCGTCGCCCAGGCGGCGGACTTTATCGCCGAGCGCGAGGGCGGCTACGACTCCCCCATCAGCCAGGGCGGCTCCAATGTCTCGGGCGGTCAGCGCCAACGCCTGGCCATCGCCCGCGCATTGGCCAAAAAGCCCGAGGTCGTGGTGTTCGATGACTCGTTTAGCGCCCTCGACTACAAGACCGACGCGCGCCTGCGCGAGGAGCTGGCCAAAAACGTTACCGACGCCGCGCTCGTGGTCGTGGCCCAGCGCATCGCGACCATCATGCACGCCGACCAGATCATCGTGCTCGACGACGGCCACGTAGTGGGCACCGGCACGCACGAGGAGCTGCTGCGCAGCTGCCCGGCGTACCTGGAGATCGCACAGTCGCAGCTTTCCGCCGAGGAGCTGGGGCTTACCCAAAAAGAAATTGCAGCCGTCATGGAAGGAGGCGAGCGCTAATGGCAGACGAGACCAAGACTCAGATTCCCAAGCCCACCCGCCAGCGTGGTCCCATGGGCCGCATGGGTGGCATGCGCCGCGGCGAAAAGGCCAAGGACTTTAAGGGCACCATGAGGCAGCTGCTCGGCTATATCGGCCAGCATAAGATTGCCGTGTTTGCCGCCGTCGCCTTTGCCGTGTGCTCGGTCATCTTTAAC